>NZ_SMKP01000098.1:0-36951 GCF_004349015.1 Nonomuraea diastatica | reverse complement strand
CTCCAGCCGCGAGCCGCGGTGGGCCAGTTTGCGGTGCGAGCGGTCGATCTCCAGCCACTCCTCGGCGATCTTGACGATCGCCTCGCGCTCCCACGGCAGCAGCGCGTGCAGCGCGATCTCGGGGCCGAACTTGGCGTCGTCCAGGCGGCCGAGCACGGCGCGGGCCTGCCAGCGCAGCACCCGCACGTGATCCAGCCCCAGCGTGGCTGCCGCCTGCCGGGTCGACCAGCCGCCGGCTGATAGGTGTTTCGGACCGGAACTGGTTCATGAACTCTGACGCGGAAGGGTAGCCGACGAACCCGGCCGCCTTGTTGTGCCATTCGGCGTAGAGGAAGTCGATGGCATTCTTCAATGCACCGGAGGTCGAGTGGTTGTACTCGGGCGTGACGAACACGTAGGCATCGAAGGAAGAGATCTTGTCGGCCCATTTCCTGGTGTGGGGAAGCTCGCCCGCCTTCACAGAGGTCTTCACAACCCAAGGGCTACGGGACATCACCATCATGCCGCGGACGCCGAAGAGGGACGCCATCTGCGAGCGGGTCATCGGCACCCTGCGCCGCGAACTGCTGGAGGCCAGGAACGGTCCTGGCTGGTGTTGGAGACCTACTGCGAGCGACCTTCTCCGACGGGTCCTACAGGGTTCGGAGCTCAGCCACTCCCTGGTGACCAAGCCTTCATCAGCGCTGTCAGGCCGGGCCGGGTGCGCCGTCGGGCAGCACGACGAACATCAGACGTGCCGGGTGCTGGACGATGCGGGTGATGTGGCCTCCCTTGATGTCCGCGGCGAAGGCGACGTCTCCGGGTCCGAGCCGCCGGGTTTCCCCGGCGGTGTCTTCAGCCTCGATGGTCCCACGGAGTACGACAACGAACTGGCGGGCCGGCGCCGGGTGCGCGGGGATGGTAATGCCGGCGAGAAGGTCGATGAACTGTATCGACACCACCTCGGATGGGGTCGTGGACAACATGGGCGCCACGCCGGGCCCCAGGTCCGTTTCATGTTGTTCGAGCGCTACGGTGGTCAACCTGCTGCCACCGTCGCCGTCGTTCACGACCGCGGGAAACTGCAAGGTCATTTCTTGCTCTCCTGTTCTGTCGCGGCGTCAAGGTGTGTTTCAGCAGGGCTCTTCCAAGCGGCGAGCGCCGACCGGGCGAATCGCATGGTGCCGTCTTCCAGACGGCCGTGGCGCATCAGCAGTACGTCTCGCAGGTAGTTCTGATGCAACCGCCAAGGTGCCGACGCCCCCTGCTTAGGCAACGCCTCGATACTGCGCATGACATATCCGGACTTGAGCCCGATGAGCGGGCCAGCCGACGGCGCGGGCCCGGTCGGCACGCAGAACCGATAGCCCTGTCGCTCCATGTGATTGATCAGCCGGCAGGTATAACCGGAAACCAGATCCGCCTTCAGCGTCCAAGACGCGTTCGTGTAGCCGATGGTGAACGCAAAGTTCGGCACGCCGGAGAGCATCATGCCCTTGTAGGCCGTCGTCCTTCCGATCTCGACAGTTACACCATCGACGCTCAGCGCCATCCCACCGATGGCCATCACGTTCAGACCGGTGGCGGTGACGATAACGTCGGCCGCCAGTTCCCTTCCGGACACGAGCCGGACCCCGTCCTCGGTGAATGTGTCGATCCCATCGGTCACGATCGACGCTTTTCCGTCGCGTACGGCATGGAACAGATCAGCGTCCGGCACGATGCACGGCCGCTGGTCCCAGGGGTCGTAGCGTGGCTTGAAGTGGACGTCGACGTCGTGGTCCGGCGGCAATCGCCGGTGCACGCCGTTGCGCAGGAAGCGCTTCACCCATTCTGGCCGCCGCCTGCTCAGCTGGTAGAACAGCAGGCCCATCAGGACGTTCTTCCACCGTACGACCGGATAGGCGGCTTTCGCAGGGAGCACGCGGAGCAGCACGCCGGCGACGGGGTCGGCGGATGGCAGTGACAGGACATAGCTCGGTGAGCGCTGCACCATCGTGACGTGCTCGGCCGCCTGCGCCATCGCCGGAACGAGCGTCACAGCCGTGGCGCCGCTGCCGATGACCACGACGCGCTTGCCAGCGTAGTCCAGATCCCGTGGCCAGTGCTGGGGATGCACGATGGGGCCCGTGAAACGGTCTGCACCCGGGAACTCGGGGGCGTAGCCCTGGTCATAGCGGTAGTAGCCGGTATTGACGAAGAGGAAACCGCAGGTGAGCAGCATGGTCTCGCCGGTGTCAATGCGCTTTGCCCGAACGGTCCAGCGTGCGTCGGCAGTGGACCATTCCGCGCTGATGACGCGGTGGTGGAACCGGATCTTGTCGGCGATGCCGTGCTCTCGCGCGGTGCGCCGCACGTACTCGCGGATCGACCTGCCGTCGGCGATCGACCTGGCCTCGGGCCAGGGGTTGAATCGGTAGCCCAGGGTAAACATGTCGGAGTCGGAGCGGACGCCGGGGTAACGGAACAGGTCCCACGTGCCGCCGATCGCTCCGCGGGCTTCAAGGATGGCGTACGTCTTGCCCGCGCATTCCCGGCGCAGATGACAGGCAGCGCCAATGCCAGACAAACCCGCCCCCACAATCAGGACGTCAACGTGTTCGAGCCTCATGGCCATCCCTTCGTACTCCAGCCGCCACAGCCCGTGTACAGCCTCGACTCTATCGACACTATGTCGATAGAGTCAACAGTATGTCGATCCAGTCGACGTCGCGTTGATCCCGCTGCTCTGCCTCTATAGGCTGGATTGCATGACCTATGACGGCACTGCCACACCACGTTCGAGCCGTGGCCGCCGTGCTTCCCGGCCCACAGGCGACGATCGGGAACTGGACATCCTCACCACAGCGGCGAAGCTGCTCCAGGAGCGGGCGCTGAGCGAAATCTCGATCGACGACCTGGCACGCGGCGCTGGGATCTCGCGCCCCACCTTCTACTTCTATTTCCGATCCAAGGACGCGGTACTGCTCACTCTGCTCGACCGCGTGACCGAAGAGATCGGCGCGGCCGTGACAGGAACGTTCGACCGGCTCCGCGAAGACCCGGTGCGCTACTGGCGTGAGTGCCTCGCCGCGACCCACACGACCTTCGCCACGCACCGCTCGGTGCTGGCCGCCGCCGTCGAGGCCGGGCGCACCAGCGCGGAGGTCCGTCGCTGGCGGTCCGATATGAAGGAGATATGGATCACCAGGACCACGTTGGCCATTGAGGCCGAACGTGCCCGCGGCACCGCACCGCCCGGACCGCGAGCCCGCGATCTCGCCATCGCGCTGAACGCCATGAACGACTCGGTGCTCTATGCGACCTTGACCGGCGACGAGCCCGCGGTGCCGGCGTCCGACGTCGTGGAGATCCTGCTCCACACCTGGCTCACCACCATCTACCAGACCGCCCGGCCCACCTCGGCTGCCTGAATGCGCGCTGACGCTGGTGAAGGCGTCCTTGAAGGCCGGTGTGATGCACCACGGCCTGTTCAAGGACAGCCTCACCGGCGCTCCCCAGGGCGGAATCGCCACGCCCTCAACGCAATGGATAACTTGGGCGCATATCACCCTCCGTGTCGTTGGGGTCTTGTTCTCGGTTGTTGCCAGCGGTGCGTTCCCGGACCGGGATGCGGTGGCGGATGGTGATCTTCTCCGGTCCGATGAGGACGTCCTTGACGAGCAGCCGCAGGACACGCTGGCGTTCGGAGACGTCGGCGCTGGTGCGGAGCCGGGTGAGGAAGCCTTCGAAGTCGTCGGCGAGCTTGAGGTAGACGTCGCGGTCGGTAAAGCCGGCTGTCGAGGGCGTCGAACTGGCCGTGCAGGTTGGCCTCGCGGGCCCGCACGTCGGGCATCTTGGAGCGCAGCTCGTCGATGGTGATCAGCTGTTCGGAGAACGCTTCGATCATCCGGGAGATCGCCGTGATGGCGAACTGTTCCCGCTGCTGGCGGGCGGGGTCACTGGTGCGGTCCTGGATGAGCCGTGTGTCGATCTCGGTGCGGATGAGGCAGGGATCGGCGAGCAGGCCGGTGACGTGGCCCCAGACCACGGTGTCGAGGTAATCGGCGTGGACGGGTTTATTGGCGCAGACCCGCCCGCCTTCGTAACGGTAGTCGTCCGAGCCCAGGCACCGGTAGCAGCAGATCTTCCGCGTGGCCGTCCGTGTCGAGGTCCGGTAGTAGCCGTATCCGCACCTCGTGCAGGCGGCCAGGCTCTGGAGCAGGGATGGAATCTTGCTGTTGCGGGAGGCGTAGCGTTTGTTGTCCTCCAGCCGCTGCGCGGACTCGACCCCCGACACCCGCAGCACCCGCACCCGCCCGTTCGCCGCGGCGCACTCCAGAAGGGCCGACTTGCCGATGCCCGCCTCGCCGCGCACCACCAGAGCGCCGCACCGGCCCTCCAGCAACTCGCCGATGACCGACTGCTCCGCCTGACGCCCGTACAAACATGGCACTCCAAGAAAACGGTTGTCCGCAATTGTGACGTATGAGGTAAGTAGCGCCTGCCGATGGCTACGCGCCGCGAGCCGGAAACCTCACGATCCGCCGTCAGTCGTGCGGGCAGGGCGGCAGGAGCAGGTTGAGGCAGCCCGCGCGAGCAGGATCATCCGGATCAGCTTCAGTCGGGGTCGGCAACCGTTGGCGATCCGGCGCGCGCGCCTTCGCGGACGGCGGATGTCAACTCGCGGGAAGGTGGCGTCGAAGGAAGGCAATTTGGTCGGTGAGCACGTGCTCCCTGTTCTCGGGGTCGTTATAGAAGCTGAAATGAGTGCCAGGGTAGATCCGCAGCTCACCGCGCGGCGCGCGATCGGCGAGTGCTCGTGTCGTTTCTTGCGGCGTCTCCCGGTCATCGGCTGCTATGCAGACGAGAAGCGGCATGCTCAGCCGCTCGGCAGCATCGCCTGGCCGGTAGCGCGCCATGTCGAGGAACGCCCTGGGAGCCACGCTGTTGCGCCAGAGGGCGGTGCCGTGCTCGCCGGTGAGGGTCCTGATGTGCTGGTCCGCTTCTGCGGTGACGGTGACGGCGAGCTCGCCCGGCTTTCCCACCATGGGGATGTAGTAGGGCGACAGGCCGAGCTTGCCGCGTACGGCGTCCCAGAGGATGGCGGCCTGGAGGCGGAGGGTCTGCCCCACGGAGCGGCCCTCGACTCTTTTGGGGAACCCGTTGAACGGGATCTGCGCAACCGCCGCGACGATCGCGGGATCGTCGGCCGCCACGGACACGGCGTGGCCTCCACCGAGTGAATTGCCCCAGATCATCACCTGACCGGGGTCGACGTGCTCATGGCCGCGGGCGAAGGCGACAGCGGCGCGTAGGTCGTCCTGCTGGCCGTCAATGTCGACGAGCTGCCGAGGCTCACCGTCGCTCTCGCCAAAATTGCGATAGTCGAACACCAGGGTAGCCGATGCCCTGACCAAAGGTAAGTCCTAGAGGAGTGTTATGAGCGCTACCGACTCCGCCGAGGCGACCCCCCAGCGGATCCTCGCGGCCGCTCGCACGCTGTTCGCCACCGGCGGCTACCGCGCCACGTCCATGCAGGCCATCGCGGATCGGGTGGGCATCACCAAGGCTGCCCTCTATTACCACTTCGCCTCCAAGGACGAGATCCTGCACCGCCTTACCCTTCCCCTGCTGGACGAGCTCGAAGGCGCGCTCTCCGAGGCGGAGTCTCACGGCGATCCGGAGGCCGTGCGCTGGCGGGCGATCGAAGGCTACGTCGACGTCCACCTACGCCACCAGGAGACGCTCACCATGCTGGTGAAGGACATGACGCTGCTGGTCCAAGCGCCGGTGGCGGATCGGTTCCGTGCTGCGATCGCGCTGGCGAACGACCTGGTCGCCGGCCCGGAGCACGGCCTCGAACATCGTGTGCGCGCCTCGCAGGTGGTGGCCGGCCTGGCGGACCCTGTCGTGCTCTTCCGCGACGTGCCCACCGACCAGCTCAAGCAGCTTATCCTTGCCGGAGCCAGGGCCCTCCTCGGATCCAGGGCACTCCCGCCTCCCACCCGCGGGCGAGCGCGCGGACGGAGCGGCGGCCGCCCTGCCGCCCTCACTGAGGAGCAAGCAGCCCAGGCCCGGCGCATGTACGCGTCAGGGCATGGCGTCGAGGAGATCGCCCGCGGCTTCGACGTCTCCCGCGCGACGATCTATCGCTGTCTCAAAAACTAGATTTAGAAATTTTGATTTCGAAACAAGGTGATCTGTCCTGGAAGCCCGCCCGCAGTTCTACGCACGGCCCCCGGGCTCGTCTCGGGTGACTCGGGCTGACCCGCTCCCCCAGCACCCTGCTGCGCCGCCGTCCCCCCAGAAGCCGCGGAGCAGGGCGCCACGCGTGCTGGGCGTGGACGACTTCGCGACCCGCAAGGGGCATGTGTACGCCATGGTCTCCTGAACATGGAGACGGGCGAACGGGTGGATGTGCTGCCCGACCGGACCGCCGATACCCTGACCGCGAGGCACTCGGCCTGGATCGCAAGACCGTGCGCCGCTATGCCCACGCCGCCAACTCGAAGGAGCGAACCCGACCGGGGGCTCTTGGTCCGTGGCTCCATGTCGCGGACGGGCCGATGCTGGGTGGATCCGAGATCCGCCGGCCTTGGTCAGATGTGCTCCAGGACGACCACGGGGATCTGCCTGCGGCTCCTGGCCTCGTAGGTCTGGTAGACCGGCGCGAGCTCGGTCATCATGCGCCAGAGCCGCTCCCGTTCCGGCCCTTCAGCGGTACGCGCGCAGGCGGAGAAGCGCTCGCCGAGGATCTGCACGCCGACCTCCGGGTTGGCCACCACGTTGAGATACCACGCGGGATGCGTGTGCGTCACGGCCGAGCCGGACGCGACCAGGACGTAGCGGCCGTCGTCCTCCCCGAAGAACAGCCCCGTGCGCAGCCACCGGCCCGACTTCCTGCCCTTGACGGTGAGGACGAGGTTGGTCATGCCTCCTTCCAGGTAACCGTCACGGCCGTCCGTGGCCAGGTAGCGACGGACATGTTCGGCGACCGAGCGGTCGGGGCTGTCAGCGGCGTCGTCCCACATCACTGGTCTCCCGCCGTGATGCCCTGGGCGAACCCCGCATCGACCGCGAGCTCACGCCCTGATGCCTTGGGTACGAAGCGGTGGGCCGGGCGCCGCTGAACGGTGGAGGGTCGAGAAGTCATCTGAGTGCCTTTCGTTGCACAGGCGGGACCTGCCTCAGTGCGCGCTGCTGAGGCCCTGGGCGAACCCGCCGTCGACGGGGAACTCGACGTTGGTGGTGAAGGTCGCGTCGGCGGCCAGGAAGAGCGCGGCCGCGGCGACCTCCTCGACGGTGCCGTTGCGCTTGAGCGGAGTGGTCTCGCTGCCCTGCCGCTCGAACTCTCGGCGTTCTTCCTCGGTCAGCCCGGCGACGCCCATGGTCGGGGTCTTGATGTAGCCGGGGGCAACGGAGTTGACGCGGATCTTGCGAGGCAGGAACTCGGCCGCGAGGACGTGGGAGATCGCGCGCACCGCCTCTTTGGAGCCGGAGTAGGCGCTCAGGCCGGGGAAGATCAGATCGTTGGCGACGGTGGTGAAGACGATCGCCCCGCCGTCGTTGATCAGCGGCGACAGGCTCTGCACCGTGAAGAAGGCGCCCTTGGCGTTCACGGCGAAGTGCCGGTCCCAGGAGTCCTCGGTGACCTCCTCAAGCGTCTGAACCTCGGCGATGCCGTGGTTGACGAACAGGTAGTCGATCCGGCCGAGCCTGTCCCGCACGGTGTCGGCGAGGGCTCGGATGTCGGCCATGCTCGCCGCGTCGGAGCGTACGACGTGCGCGGGGTACGGCTTCAGCTCGGTACGCGCCTTCTCGATCTTCGTCTCGTTGCGGCCCGTGAGGACGACCTTGGCCCCGCCGGCCAAGAGCGCTTCGACGATGGCCAGGCCCATTCCGTGGGTACCGCCCGTGACGACGGCCTTCTTGCCTGCGAACTTGCTCATCCTTGATCTCCAGCTCAGTCAGTGTGCGAGGTGCGCCGGTTTCGACCGGCACGCAGAGGATGCGGGCCTGGGCTCGCGGTTTTCTGTCGGTCTGCTTGCGGTGCGCTGACACGCCGGAGGATGACCGCGTGGCCGTACGGTGAGTTCATGCGTTTCGGGGTGTTGGGTCCTCTGGCCGTCTGGTCGGCGGACGGTGAAGTCGTGGTGGTGCCTGAATCGAAGGTGCGCTCACTGCTCGCTGCTCTGCTGACGGCTCCGGGGCAGGTGGTCTCCGCTGATCGGCTCGTGGACGAAGTGTGGGGCGAGGCGCCGCCGGCGAACCCCACGGGTGCCTTGCAGACCTTGGTGTCGCGGCTGCGGCGGGTGCTTGCCCGTGCCGGGGGCCAGGGCCTGCTGGCGCACCGGGCCCTCGGCTACGTCCTCGACGTGGCGGACGACGCCATGGACGCAGGTCGGTTCACCGCACTCACCACACGGGCCCGTACCGCCACAGATCCCCGCGAGCGCGCCGAACTGCTCACCGAGGCGCTGGCGTTGTGGCGCGGCCCCGCATTCGCCGACTTCGTCGACGAGGAGTTCGCGCGCCCGGCTATCACGCGCTTGGAGGAACAGCGCCTGCTGGCCCTGGAGGAACAGGCCGAGGCCCGCCTGGAACTGGGCGAACACGGTCTTCTTGCCGGGGAACTCGGCGACCTGACCGGCCGCCACCCGCTCCGGGAGCGGCTGCGCGCGGCCCATATGCGAGCCTTGTACGGCGCGGGCCGGGCGAGCGAGGCCCTGGACAGTTATCAGGATCTACGCCGCAGCCTGGAGGAGGAACTGGGCCTTGAGCCGGGTCCTGAACTGGCCGCCCTGCAACAGGAGATCCTGCGGCAGGACCCGACCCTGCGGGCCGTCCCTGCACCAATGTCCGCGCCGCGCCGGCACACCAACCTGCCTGTCCCGGCCACCACCCTGGTCGGGCGATCGGACTCCGTGCCAGAGGTCCACGCCCTGATCGCGGCCGGCCGCCTGGTGACGTTGACCGGGCCCGGCGGCGTCGGCAAGACGCGCCTGGCGGTAGAGGTGGCGTCCGGCCTGACCGGTTCCCACCCGGACGGTGTCTGGCTGGTGGAGCTGGCCGCCCATGCCTTCTCCACCGAGTCCGGCGCCACCACCACGAGTGATGAACTGGCCGAGGTCGTGGCCGCGACGCTGGGAGTCCGGGATGACGCCGGCCGCTCCGGCCCGTTGCCGCGCACGCTGCTCGACCGTCTGTCCGAAGCGCTCCGCACCCAACGCCTGCTGCTGGTCCTCGACAACTGCGAGCACGTCATCGAGGCCGCCGCCGGCCTGGCTCAGGCGCTGCTGCGCGACGCCCCGGGCGTACGGATCCTCGCCACCAGCCAGGAACCGCTGAGCATCTCGGGCGAGCAGGTCTGGCCGGTGCCCCTGCTTGATCTACCCGGGGACTCGGATGATCAGGCGGAACTGCGCGCGTCGAGCGCGGTGCGGTTGTTCCTCGACCGCGCTGCGGCGGCCTCGCCCGGCTTCGCCCTCACCGACGACAACGCCCGTGCGATCGCCTCCATCTGCCGCCGGCTCGACGGCATCCCGCTGGCCCTGGAGCTGGCGTCGACCCGGGTCCGGGTCCTCGGGGTGCGTGAGCTGGCCAAGCGTCTGGACGATCGGTTCCGGCTGCTCACCGGCGGTCATCGGGGCGCCCCGGCACGACAGCAGACCTTGCGCGCGATGATCGACTGGAGCTGGGAACTGCTCACCGCAGCCGAGCAGGCAGTGCTGCGCCGGCTCGCCGTCCACTCCGACGGCTGCACCCTGGAGGCCGCCGAGGCAGTCTGCGCCGGGGCCGGCGTGAAGCCCGCCGAAGTCCTGGACCTGCTGACCCGTCTGGTCGACCGTTCCCTCGTACTGGTCGCCCACGAGGCGGACGGCACCCGGTACCGGCTGCTCGAGTCGGTGTCGGCGTACCTCGTGGAGCGGCTTCGGGAAACCGAGTACACGCGGGTACGGCGCGCTCACGCGTACTACTACGCGGCGTTCACCGAGCGGGCGGATCCCTTGCTGCGCGGCGCCGATCAGCAGCGCTGGCTGCGGCTTCTGGACGCCGAGACCGCCAATATCCGCAGCACTCTCGACAGCGCCGCCGCGGACGGCGACGGTCGCCTGGTGCGCCGGGTTGTCCACGCGATGGCCTGGTACTGGTTCCTGCGCGGTCGTCTCAGCGAGGCCAAGCGCTACCTCGCCATGGCCCTCGCCCTGCCCGAGGATTCCTCCGGATGCGGTGAGGGTGAGGCGGACCTTGCGGCCGGCCGGGCACCGGACCGGTCAGGCACCGTAGCCTGGCACACCGGGATGAGCCTGCTGTCCGGCGCCCCGGACGGACCGGCACGCCACAGCCAGGCCGTCCTGGAGGTGTACGAGGGCATCCGCGATCCCCATGAGCGGGTAAGGGCGGGCTGGCTGCTCGCTTACGCGGTCACCAGGTTCGGCGACTTCGCGGTGGGCACGGAACTGCTGAACCGGATGCTCATCGAGTCCCGTGCGCTCGGCGATCGCTGGGGCCTCGCCGCGGGACTCAGCACCCGGGGCATGCAGACGTACGTGTGCGGCGAGCTGAAGGTTTCCCGGCGCGACGGCGAGGAGAGTCTCGAGCTCTTCCACGAGGCCGGTGACCGGTGGGGGCAACTGCAGGCCACGGCCGTGCTGGGCCGGCTGGCGGAGATCGAGGGTGACTATCCGCAGGCCGCCCGCCTGCACCGGGAGGGGGCGCGGATGGCCGAGGAGCTAGGGCTGTGGACCGACGCCTCGATGCGCTGGTCCGAGCTCGGCAGGATCACCCTGTTGACCGGCGACCACGCCGGGGCCGAGGAGTTCCACGAGCGGGCCAGGCGCCTCGCCATCGAGCAGGGAGACCAACCGGCCGAGGAGTTCGCCGAGCTCGGGCTCGCCCTGGGGGCGCGCCGGCAGGGCCGACTCGACCGGGCGGAATCGTACCTGCGCCGCTGGCTGGAATGGAACCGGCAGTTCGACGCGGAGTACGGGACGGCGCTGATCCTGGCCGAACTCGGCTTCGTCGCTGAGCTGCGCGGGGACGCGAAGACGGCACTGGTGCTGCATCGGGAAGGGTTGGTCGCGGCCCGGGACACCGGCGACCCTCGGGCGATCGCCCTGGCCTTGGAGGGGCTGGCCGGGGCGCGGGCCCTCGCCGGTCAGTCCGTACGGGCCACGCGCCTGCTCGGTGCGGCGTCCGCGGCCCGCGCCTCGGTGGACGCGCCGCTGCCGGCGGCCGAACGCGGTGACGTGGATCGGATCTCCGCGGCGCTACGCGCGGCACTCGGAGAAGCGGGCTTTGAAGCCGAGTTCGAACTGGGCACCGTCCTGAATCCGGACGACGGGGAACTGCTCGACGCGTAACGGGGTACACTCGGGGCACGTGCCCGCGGCCTTGGCGCATGGTCGGCTGGACGTGAGCAAGCAGCGCTCCGTCGGGCTGCCTTCGAGGTCGCGGCGTGGGGTGACCTCGAAGGATGCGTACCGAAGGGCGACCAGCGGCGACGCCCCACTTTTTGGCGTATGCTCGCGTCCGGCAACAGGCCCCGGCACGCAAGCAGGTGTGATCGACATAGCCGAGCCGGTGCCGTTCCCGCGCGGGCGGAATCTCCGGCACCACCGGGTGACCGGCTTGCCGAATCCGAGTCACTCCTCGCGACGGCGCATGTCGGGAAACACGGCCGCCAGGGTCGGGCTGTCGGGCCGGTACAGGTCCAGCGGGTCGGCACGCATCGCCGCGTCGAGCGCGCGGGCGTCATCACCGACCAGGATGCGCCACGTGCCAGCGCGTACGCCATCAAGGATGACGGTCGCGGCGTCGGCGGCCGACAGCGGCGCGTTGTCGCGAAACCACTCACCCATGCTCTTGACCGCAGCCCGAACCTCCTCATCACTCAACCGGTCGGCGGGAACGCTCGCGACGGCGGCGGCGAGCACGCGGGCGTCCGCGAGCTCCTCGGCGGTTATGTCGTCAGGCTCGGAGTGGCCGTGGATCCGGCGGGAGTTGATCACGATCTCCGTGCCGACGTGCCCCGGCATCACCAGCGCGACCCGTACGTGCGGCGCGTTGATCCGCAGGTCCGTCAGCATCGCCTCGGAGAAGCCCTTCACGGCGAACTTGGCGGCACTGTACGCGCTCATCGGCAGACCGGGGCCGGCCGCCCAGAACCCGTTGACACTGCTGGTGTTGACCAGGCACCCCTCATCACTGGCGATCAGGAGCGGCATGAACGCACGCGTGCAGTTGTACACCCCGCCCCAGCAGACGCCGAACGTACGCTCCCACTCGGCTCGCGGGCTGGTGACGAAGCTGCTGCCGCCGCCGATGCCGGCGTTGTTGAACAGCAGGTTGATGTGGCCGGTCCGGTGCCGCTCGACCACCTCGTCGCGGAACCTCGTCACCTGAGCCTCGTCCGACACGTCGCAGTGGTGGGTGGTGACCCGCACATCGCCGCCGCCGGGTGCGGCTTTGGCGGCTCGCTCGGCGGTGACGGCCAGCCCGGCCTCGTCGACGTCGCACGCGGCGACCGAACAGCCTTCGGCGGCCAACTGAACGACCAGTTCACGTCCCATCCCGGCGCCGCCTCCGGTGACGACGGCCATCTTTCCCGTGAACGATCTCATCGCTCAACCCCCTCCGTCGCTGACCACCCTCGCACGTACCGGGGCGGCCATCAACGCCTGGTCCACCTCACAACACCCGCCTCGTCGTCGCCCGGCACCGGCCACACGCCGGCGGCTCCCCCGGCCGCCTGGCCGGCTCGGGCAACCATCGACTGCCGGCCGTCGAGGTCTGCGCGTTGGGCTGATGGCCACACGTGGCAGGCTCCTCCCTTTACTCCAGTCCTGACCGTTCGACCAGGCCAGGCGCCCCTTCCGCAGAGATCCCATCAGCGGGAAATTTCCCGGTGATGTGCGCAAGAATCCGGCACCGGCTGGCGCCCGGTTCGCGCGCCAGGTAGAAGATCCTGTCGCCCGCCAGCGTGACGTCCGAGTACTGCGGGAGCGCGCCGCCACGCTCGCGGATCCGGGTCAGCAGCTCCTCCCGGCGGGGCAGGGTGTCCAGCTGCTCGCGGGCATGGCTGGCCTGGCCGTCGAGCCAGCGGTGGAACTCCTCGCCGTCCGCCTCCATCCACCGGTAGGCATCGTCGAGCGTGATGCCGTGGTGAACGTCGCGCACCACGTCCGCTCGGGCGATCGGGGGGCCGCTGATGTCGCTCATCCGCATGAACATAGGCGACGCTCGCGAAGCCGGGTGAGCTGGTGACAGTGACCGAGATCGCCGCCGTGCCGTCGCGCTCGGCTATGCGAGTCGATGACGCGGCAGCGGGTCATGCAGCTGGCCACATCCGACCCGGCCTGGCCTGTGCCGCAGGTCGAGTGGCAGCAGGTGGGCCGTTACTGGCTGATCCCCTGGGACGACTGCCTGAAGAGCTATTTCACGGCGCGCGATTGCCCTGCCACCTGGGTCAACTCCGCTCGGGTGTACCTGGTGACAGCTTCCTTAACGGCAGGTCGGCCGTGGGTTCGGGCTGGCTGAAGGTTCTTCAGCGGGAACTCGCGGCTTTTCTGAGGCTGAGGTCAGGAAACAGCGCGTGTTCTTGAGAATAGCCGCGGGGTCAACCGGGGTATGCCTGATCGAACTCGGTGTCCAACAGCTTCTGGGCGAGGGCGGCGTATCTGCTGGCGGTGCTGTGGGAGAGGTTGAAGACCAGGGTGAGGTGGAGGGGGTCGGGGCCGACGATAAGGGCCTCGTGGAGGACGCGGTCGCTGCGGATGCGTTCGAGGTAGATCTCTCGGCGGGAACTCCTGCTGCGCTTTGCGCGGATACATCACCATTGGCCATGACCACGGCATACGCCCAAGATTTTGGTTTAGGAACAAGTTAAGTGCCTGTTTCTCATCCTGGATGGCGATCTACGACCACCGCAAAGACCTCAATTGCCGGGTCAGGAAACCGCCAGCGAGACGAGGATGGCTAGCGAGCCCGCCGTCGTAAGGAGAAAGCGGGTCATGACAAGGGGCCGGAACCAGCCGGGGAAGATCTCCTTGGCTGCCCCCATCAGTGCCTTGGTGTCGATGGTTGTGGTGTCGGACTTGCGGAGGGCGCTCTCCACGTACCGGTCGACGAAAACCTGAGTGGTGGTGACGAAGCCGCCGGCGATCAGCAGGATGGGTTGCAGGATCCAGGTGAACAGTGGCTGGTCGCCGAGGTTCAGCACGGCAAGCGCCGCCAGGCCCGCGGCGATCAGCACCGAGACCACCACGCCGGCGGTGCTGGCGGTGAAGTCGAGGCCGTGCTTGACCAGGAGGGCGGGGGCGTGGCCCTGGCGCCGGATCTCGGTTTCGGCTGCTTGCTGGGCGGCGGTGCCGTACCGGTGGCCGACAAGCGGAACGATCAGGTACGTCAGGGCCGTCAGGAATTGAAGGGCGACAACGATAAACACGAGAGGATCTCCTTACGCACGGATTTGAACTTAGTTCGACACCGTAGCGTCGATTTGATCTAAGTTCAAAGCGGGCTAGGGTGAGCGGCATGCTGACCAAGGAGCAGATCGTCCGGGCCGCCGTCGAGGTACTCGATACCGAGGGAGTGAACGGGCTGAACATACGCCGTTTGGGCACACATCTCGGGTCGGCCGCATCGGCGATGTACTACCACGTGAAGAGCAAGGAGAAGCTCGTCGTCCTCGCCGCCGACCACGTGTTCGGCGAGATCCCGATGCCCGATCCGGCCGGGGCTGGGTGGCGGGAAGCTGCCGCGTCGCTGGCGAGGGGAGCGTATGCGATGGTTGTCCGGCACTACTGGTTGATCCCGGCGATGAGCACGCATCTCATCTACGGACCCAACAAGGCTCACTTCGATGAGCAGTCGCTGGGGGTATACGAATCGGCGGGGTTCACCGAAGCCGAGGCCGATCAGGCGGCTGCGACCGTCCTCATGTTCGTGATCGGCGCCGCGCAGGGCGAGGCGGCGCAAGCGGCGTGGCAGGCGCAGCTACGACGGAGCGGCGCCGACAGCGACAAGGAGCTTCGCGAGGTCACCGCCGAAGTGTTCGAGATCGCCCAGGCCTTCCCCCGGCTGCGGGCCCGCATCGACTCCGACACCGCTCGGCCGTCCGGCGACACTTTCGAGTTCGGACTCCAGACTCTCCTTGCCGGGTTGGAGTCACGCCTGCCCCCTGTGGAGCGTCGACGCCGTAACTATGCTCATGGCGCTGAAGAAGGTGTTTGTGAACCCTTACCGTCGCGAGATCACTGATCGAGTTGAGAGTCGGTGTCGCCGCGCCGACGCGATCCTCGGTTGCGATCCTCCCGACAAACGATCACCCGGCTGGAACCCGGCTGTCACCAGGAAGAGCGCCCTCAGCCGACCTCACACCAGGTCCTCGATCTGCGATTTCAAGATGGAAACACCCCAATGCCAATCAAGATCGCTTCTGCGGGCTCCAAACGCGCTTGAACCCGGCGATCCAGGAAGCTGGAACCACACGGCCGGGCCGCACGTCTTCCGACTATGGACTCGAAGCCATGGCGCCCGCTCCCTGAAGTGCCCTCTCCCCGCCCCGGCCGACTCGGCCGATGATCCCAACCCCGTGCCGCCATCGGCATTCTGTCGCAGGCCGGAACATGATGGATAAGAAGGTGCCGCCTGGGTTTTGCGTAAGGATTCGGCATGAGGCGTCTCCGTACCCTGGCTGGCAATGATCTGTCTCGGCGGCTTATCGACGATCAGGTGCTGATTCGCGGCCTCGAGTCCGCCCTGACGTGCCCGCATGGCGGTCGTGAGATCGCTGGGAAGTGCGTACTCGAGCAGGGTCGCGACGAGGTGATCGTAGAACGCGTCAATAAGCAGCGTCGTGTCGCGATCGGGATCGGGGATGTAATCGCCTTCGGCGAGCCCGAACTGGTCGGTGGACATGATGGCCCTTTCGTGTACGGCTCGGCGCGTACACGACCGTGATCCCGCGTGAAGGCGTGACTGGTCGTGCTCGCGACCGAGCGAGCACGCCAGCGCACTCCACCGACCGACCAGGCGCTGACAAGCTTGTGTAGATTTTCGCCACCAATGTGGCACGCCTCCGACGATCATGTCTATCCGGCGGGCCGAAGCCATGATTCAGGGGGCATGCCTTAAGAGCTAAGGCGTGCCCCCTGGCTTCGGGGTGCGGAGCCAGATCCTGATCGATGCGACGTCGATCGTGCCCTGGTAGACAAGCTGGCGCTTGTCGGCACGCAGAGCCACGGCACGGTGGCTCTTGAGTTTGCCGATACACCGCTCGACAGTGTTGCTCGGTGTACCGCCCGGCGTCGAAGCCGGGCGGCCGTGCGCCCGCGCTGCCCCGCTTCAGCCGGTTGGCCTGCTGATCCTTCTTGATCGGGATGACCCACCACGGGACCGACCCAGCGCCTCACGCTGCCTACCCGTTCCGTGATCTACGACCTCCCCCCTTTGGCGGGATGTCGGCCGGTGGCGCATGCCGAATTCCGGCGGCGTGCTGATGGGCCCTCACCACGGTGGAATCCACGCTCACCGTCCACTCATCGCCTTCGACCTCATCACACCCGGCCCGCAGCCCGTCCAAGATCTTCTCCCACGTGCCGTCCATCGACCAACGGCGATGCCGGTTGTAGACCGTCTTCCAGTTCCCGTAACACGGGGCCAGGTCACGCCAGGGGGTGTTCGTCCGGACCAGGAAGAACACCCCGTTGATCACCCACCGGTGATCGGCCCATCGGCCGCCCTGCCGGGGGTTGACCGGAAGCAGCGGGGACAACCGCTCCCACTTCGCATCAGACAAGTCATGACGATTCAGCAGAGCTTGGTCATGGTCCTCGACCAAGGTTGATGAGGTCACGTGGGTCACCGTGGCAGGCGGGGCATCGCCACAACATGGCGATCAGCGTGGTCTGGAGGCGGGACACGACCTGGTACGGGTTCAGGCCGTGTCCATTCCTTTTGGGTTGAGGCGCTGTTCGAGGCAGAACAGGTGGGCTGCGGAGACGAGGGTGACATGGTGGTGGAATCCGGCGTAGCCGCGGCCTTCGTAGTCGCCCAGGCCGAGGGCTTGTTCCATCTCGCGGTAGTCGGTCTCGATGGACCAGCGGCTGGTCGCGTGTTTGACTGGGGTGAACAGCGGGGTGTCGGCGGGCAGGTCGGTGATCCAGGCTCGAAACTCCTCCGTGTCGTCCTGATGTCGCCATTGGATCAGCAGCAGACGCTCGGGCAGAAGTCGATGCTCGGTTCTCGCGATATGTCCTCGTTCGATGATCCCGGCGATGTGTACAGGGAGGGCGACGAACCAGCCGGAACGGGCGCGATGATCCGCCGTCTCGGGACGGTAGACGAACCGACGGGCGCGGCGTTGGTTGGCTCGGGCCAGTTGGTTGACTCCGATGGCAGGTCGCCGCTTGGCCCAGGCGCTGACCGGTGTTTCGGTGACCGGCAGGACCGTCGTGTCCCCGTTGACCGCCACCAGCCAGCGGATCTCGCGCTGGTGAGTGCGTTGCGGAAGGCGACGTTGGTGCCGTAGTCGCTGTCGGCGATGACCACGGGCGGCCTCAGTCCCCATTCGGCGGCCTCGTCCAGTAACTCCAGCACGATCTGCTGTTTGGTCCGATGCGTGAGTGCGGATGGGATGCCGGTCTTGGCCCGGCGTTCAGGATCGTCGGCCCATAGCTGGCGGATGAACAACCGCCAGTGCAACGGTGTGGAGCCGAGGTCGGACATCGCATGGACCGATACCGCGACCTGGCACAGGTGCTGCTCCCGTTCTCCGCAGTGCTGCACGATCGCTCCCGCGGTGCCGTGGCCGTACCGGACGAAGGGGTGGTCATCGATCAGCCATGCCACCGGGTCGATCACCGCGACTGCTCGCTCGGCGACACGCCGCATCACCTCGGTGTATTGCCAGGTGGACTGGGCGATGAAGTGGCCCAGATTCTGCCGGGGCAGGCCCAGCCGGCGGGGCCATCGGCTCCACTGATTTCCGCCTTCCGTCGAGCAACAACCCGCGCAGATACTGCTGGCCATAGCTGCGTTGGCCCTGGTAGCCGAGGTACTTGAAGATGTCGCGGGTGAAGGCCTCGAGGTCCTCATTCAGCGCCTCGACAGCTTGTAAGTCCATGCACCCACGATGGTCGCGCCGGACAGGGCCGTTCGGCTACACCTTTACCGATGAACAGGTCGAAGACCATGACCAAGCTCTGTTCAGCCGATCAGACATCGAACCGATCTACACCAAACCTCCACGGGACACGCCTTAGCACGGCCTCGAGGTCGTCGATGGCCGCCAGGGACTGGGCGAGCTGCTCGCGTTCTGCCTCGGTCAGGGTGAGGGCGCGCGCCCGGGCCAGGGCGTGCCCGGCGGCGGCGTGGTCCTTGGCGCGGACGGCGAGCTCGGCCCGGTAGACCAGCGCCTCCAGCAGCTCGGCCGCCGACGCGATGTCCTTGTCCCGCTCCAGGGCGCCGTCCAGGATCTCGGCCGCCCGCTCGTGATTGCCGTTGGAGTCGCCCATCACGACCGCCCGGTTCAGCGAGGTGGTGAGCCTGCTCGTGGCCTCCTCCTTCTCCGGCAGGGGGCGGGCGGCCATGAAGCGGATCCAGTTGCCGCCGGGGTCGATGACGGCGAAGCCGGAGTGGTTGCCGTCGTTCTTCCGCCTGCGCGGCCGGGTCATCCGGGGGATGCCGGAGACCAGGAGCTTGCCGTGCGCCGCGCGCATGCCCGCGGCGAACGCCTCGAACAGCTCTCCGGTGTCCGGCACGACGATCACGCAGGTCCCGTAGGAGTCTTCGGGCTTGAACGCCTCCGGCATGCCGAAGAAGCCCAGCTGGAGATCCTCGCGCTTGAGCAACGCATACGGGTTCGGCCGGACCTGGTAGTAGATCCGGCGGAAACCGAGCATCGTGTAGAAGTCGACCATCTCGTCGATGGAGCGGCAGGGAAGCAGCGGTATGGCGATCTCGTTGGCCATCGGGGGAACTCCTATTCGCCGGTCATGGTGAACGCGCCCTCTTCCAGGCGGCGGATCATCCGGTCGGTCCACTGGGCGCCGGCGTCGGCGGTGCTCAGCCACAGGGACAGCACCTCGCCGACCGGGCCCCAGGTCGCCAGATCCGTGCCCTCGGGCAGGTGCGCGGTGATGCTCGCGCGCCACTCGCGCATGGCGCGGGCCCGCTGGCGCAGCAACTCCAGGGCCCGCTCCCGGGGAAGGTCCTCGATGAGGCCGACAGCGGCGCCCAGCACGTCCAGGCTCGGCTCGCGGTCGGCCAGCGCCTGGCCCAGCAGGGCGAGGTACTCCCGCTCGCCCTGCTGGGTCAGCTCGTACTCGATCCGCGGCGGCCCCCCGGCCTCGGAGGCGACCGTCTCGTGCGTCACCAGCAGGCCCTGACCGGCCATGCTCTTGAGCGCGTGATAGACCGAGCCCGAGGTGGCGGTCGACCACTCGTGCGCGCCCCACGACTCCAGATCCGCGCGGACCTGGTAGCCGTGGGCGCGCCCGCGCCTGCGCAGCGCGCCCAGGACCAGCAGCCGTACCGGCTTCATCGAACCCTCCCGATCTTCGCTAGCCAAATTTGGCTAGCTGCTACTGGGAGCTTACCGCACCACGTGGAGGAAATCGGCGTAGCGGCCGCCGCGGCGTACCAGCTCCTCGTGATCACCCTCCTCGACGACCCGGCCACCGTCCAGGAAGGCGATGCGGTCGGCGCGCTGGACCGTCCGCATCCGGAGGGCCACCATCACCACCGTCCGGCCGGCCATCAGGCACTCGATCCGCCCTACGGGTGACGCCCCGAAGTGACCGCCTGGTGCGGGATCGCGCCAGGTCGGGGTGGCCGTTCCGGTCAAGCGGCGGGTCATGTCGTCGGTCATCGACCAATAGATCATCGACTCGGAGCCGGCCGATCGGGTCTCGTGGTCGCGGGTCGGCGGTGCGGCAACAGGTTGCCGAAGACCCGCTCGGCCGCCGGGTAGCTTCTGGACCGGCAGCTGGCCGCTCTGACCGAGGCGGGCTGCCTGCGGATCTTCGCCGGCAAGAAGCCCATCAGTCCTGGCCTCTACCTCGCCGCCGCCATCTACCACCCACTCGCCGTCGGCACTCCGCCCCTCAGCGCGCGTGTGCAGACGACTCCTGATATCCGTGTACGCGACCTCGGAAACCGACACACGGAGCAATGTCCGGTTTGTCCGTCCGTGTCGTTCTCATAACTTCTCGCAAAACCGCGTTCTCAGAATGCTGGTCGCGGTAGGTTCTGCGACACGAGTGACCTTGCCGATCCGGCCGCCGCCGTCGAAGCGGTCGACTGCCCGACCTGTCAGGCGCCCGCCGGCAGCGCCAGCCGTACCCGGGGCGGCAAGGTCGCGCCGAAGTACCACACGCCGCGCTTCATGCTCGTGCCGCAACTGCGCGCCGAGTCGGAGGTGCGCACCCCAGCCGATCGAGGCGCCGGCCGGGCCTGGACGGCAGGCCCGGCGATCGGAGCCACCGTTGCTGTCGGGACGAAGCCGACCCGGGTGGGCTACGCCCGGTGCAGCACGGCCGAGCGGGAGCTGCAGAGCCAGCTCGACGCCCTGGCGGCGGCGGACTGTGACCCGATCTTTTCGGAGAAGATCAGCTCCCGGGTGAAGGTGCGGCCGAAGTTCGCCAAGGCGATGGAGTTCGCTCGCACGATCAAGCAGGCCGTCCCGCACCAGCGGGTGATCTTCACGGTGCATGAGATGAAGCGGCTGGGCCGGGGCGCGGCCGAACTCCTGGCCATCGCCGAGGAGTTGCGCCGGGCCGACAGTCGGCTGGATTGCTGACCGGCCCGCTGCAGGGGGTCTACGACCCGTCCGGGCATGGGGCGGCGCTGTTCGCGTTCTTCGCCGGGATGGCCGAGTCCGAGCGGGAGTACATCCGCGAGAAGTCCCTCGAAGGCCAGGCCTCGGCGCACGAGCGCGGCCGCCACGGCGGCCGCCCGAAGGTGTTCGACGACGACATGATCGCTTACGCGCGGACGCTGCGGGCCCGCGGTGTCGCAGTGCCCGAGATCGCCCGCAAGCTGGTCATCCCCGCGGGCAAGAACAAGGGCGCTCACCCCTCCGTGGCCAGTGTCTACCGCGTGCTGGCCGACGGGGAGGATGGGGTAGGCCGATGAGGCGGCGCACGTATGGTGGGGCCGTTTCCGCTGTATTGACCCCCGGGTCAGATGTCGGCCCGCCGCAGTGAGATGCTCAGGTGCGGCGGGTGACCAGGCCAGCGGTGACGGCGTCTGTGACAGTGGCGTACGTGGGCAGATGCTCCTGCACACCGGTGATGGCCAGCAGCCGGGCGGGGCATGGCGGGCGCCGGCCAGGTGCACGCCGGCGCCGGTGGCGGCGCACGCTCGTGCCCGCGCCAGGATGACGTGCTGACCGAGCTGTCCAGGAAGGACAGCTCGGTCAGGTCGAACGCCACGTATCGCCGGTCCGGCAGACGCGCGGTCGAGATAGGCGGCCAGCTCGCCGCTGTTGGTGCGGTCCAGCTCCCCGCCGACGGCGACCAGGGTGGTGCCGGGCAGGTGCTGGCAGCTCAGCATCACGCGCGCGCCCGGTGCTCGCGCCGGGCGGGGCGCGGGCTGAGATGGCCAGGGGCACCCATGCCGCACACGCTAGACCGGCCCTCGCGGTGCCGATACCCCGCTGTGCGGGGAGATTCCCGGCCTGTCCCAAGAGGTGATCAGCGGGTGGCGTGCCGAGCCCCGCCGCAGCCGCGTTGTTTCAGCGAAATGATCGGGGCGGGCCGGCGCGACCCAGCGCATCGGCCCACACCGGCACCAACCCGGGCACTGACTCGGGCCCCACCTCGTTCGGGTCCGGGCCGCCGGCGCGGGCGAGCGCCTGGTGGCGCGTGCTGTCCAGGGCGCGGCGCAGCGCCGCCACCAGCACCGGCACCGTCGGTGCCCCTTCCAGGCGGTCCTGCTCGTCGCGATACATCCGGCAGGCCAGACCGGTCGGCATCGCGGGGTCGGCGAATGGGTCGCGGCCGTCGATCAGCAACGTCGGTGAGCCGCGCATCTGCCAGCGCGCCGCCTGCCCGGCGTCGCTCACCGTCCGGCGCGTAATCGTGGCGGCCGCCGCGGCGCCGGTCTCGGCCAGCGCCTGGGCCAGGCGAGCCTCCAGCACGGGCGCGTTCGGGCAGTCCTGCACCGTCACCACCACCAGTTCCATTCCCGGCCTCCTGCTGCTCTCGTCCTGCGGGTGGGTCTCCGGTCCGACGGTAGACCTTCCAGTGCGCTGGAAGGTCAAGGCCGTAGCCTGGGGGTATGCACATCGGTACGTTGGCCGCCGCGGCGGGACTGTCTGCCAAGACCATCCGCTTCTACGAGCAGGCCGGCCTGCTGCCGGCCCCGCCCCGTACGCCCGCCGGCTACCGCGACTACCCGGCCGAGGCAGCCGACCGTCTCGCCTTCATCCGCGACGCCCAAGCGGCCGGCCTCTCCCTGGCCGAGATCCGTGGCGTGCTGGCCATCCGCGACGCCGGACAGCCGCCCTGCCGGCACGTCACCACACTGATCGAGACCCACCTGGGGCACGTCGATCAACGCATCGCCGAGTTGCTCGCCACCCGCACCGCGCTGCAGGACCTGCACCAGCGGGCCCAAGACGTCGACCCGGCCGACTGCGGACCTGAGGGAATCTGCCGCATCCTGACCACGACCGCGTGAACCCTCGGCCGGTGACGGCCTGGCGTGGCACTTCGATCCGCCCGACAGGGATCAGGCCGTCGAGGACGTCGACGACGAACTGGGAGGCGGGGCATGGCTTCGAACTCGTTGCGTGAGTCGTCGTTCAGCACCGTGTGCGTATCAGGTGACGGATGCTCAGCGATGGCTGGGCCGCCGGTCAGTCGATGCCTTCGATGATGCGGAAGTCGCGCTCGAAGCCGTCGGGGAGGGCCACCAGCGCCTTCTGGTATGCCTCGCTCTCGTATGCCGCGACGGCCTGTTCGAAGCTGTCGAACTCGATCAGAACGACGCGTTGCGTGATTCCGGCCTCGTGGGCGACGACTCGACCGCCACGGGACGGGATCCGGGACAGGACGCGCCCGCCCCCAGCCTGGACAGCCGGACCGGCCAGCTTGTCGTAGGCAGTCAGCCTCTCAGGGGCGGAAATGGCGGGGTAGACACTGACCCAGTAGCCCTTAGCCATGGAAACCTCCTGTGTTGGGCCGGACACGTCCGACTTCGAATTGACACTCAGTTCGATCGATCCCGGCGACGGGTGCTGCGGTCAGTTGAATCGTCATATGCGCAGGTTAGGGCTTGATGTGCGGTCGAGGGAAAGACCGGTACGGGATAGACTCAGAACGGATCGTTATCAATCGGCAGGGAGGGCACGTGGCGCCGGATACGGTGAGCCTGCGATACTTCCTGGTGCTGGCGCAGGAGTTGAACTTCACCCGCGCGGCCGCACGGATCGGTATCGCACAGCCCGCACTCAGCGCCCGGATGCGCCGATTGGAGGCGAAACTCGGTACGGCCCTGCTGGTCCGCAACACGCGTAGCGTCGTATTGACCACGGCCGGTGCGGCTTTGGCGGAGTCCGCGCCGCCCGCGCTGGCGGCGCTGGACCGGGCATGGGACACCGCCCGGAGCACGGCGGCCGGTGAACTGGGCACGCTGCGCATCGGATACAGCCTCAGCGCCGGGGCCGAGACGGCACCGGCCCTGGTGGACAGGCTGATTCGCGGCAACAGCGGACTCGAGGTCGGCGCGGTCCCGATGGCGACACCGGAGATCTCCCCCGCGGTCGCCGACGGCCGCATCGATGCCGGGATCACCCGCGGTGAACAGCCGGGCCGTGGCGTGCGCCGGTTCCTGCTGCGGCGTATGCGCGTCGGGGTCCAGCTGGCGCAGCATCATCCACTGGCCGAACGCCCGGAGATCGAGATCGCCGACGCGGCCGCGTATCCGCTGCGGCTCCCGGACCGTGCGGCCAACCCCGTGATCCACGATCAGCTGTCCGCACTGTTCCGAGACACCCGACCACACCCTCGATTCCACACGCCCGCAGTCTCTTTCGACATGTCTCAGCGCGACCTGCGCGACGGGGTCACCCTCGCCCCGGCCGGAGAAGCCGCGGTCACGGCACAACCGGCCGGTCTCACCTGGCGACCGCTGCGGGGCGCGCCCAGCCTGACGATCCACCTGGTCCTCCCACGCGAGCAGTCGCCGCTTCACCGCCGCATCCGTGCCGTCGCCAAAACCCTGGCGCACGAGCTGCACTGGCTGTCGGACTGACGCGCAAGAGGTCAAGCGAGACGGACGCCTGCGGTGGCGAGGCCGAAGACCTGGCGCCCGGCGGACTTCGCGGTGATGACGACGGCGGTCTTGCTGAATGTCCGACACGACCTCGCTACGCCGGCGGATCAGCATCCGATGATGGCCCGGGTCCGGTCCGAGTCGTACACCGCGGCGACGTCCTCGCCCAGCCCGAGATCTCGGCGGATACCGCGCCTTCGCCGACGCCGAACCGGACAAGCACGGGTAACCGGCGGGAACGCCCGCCGTCAACGGCGTCCATGACGTCGGTCAATGCTTAACGCCAATAACTGTCCAATATCAGAAGCCATACACAGGGCCAGCTTCTGATATCGCGGCCTGGGCTACGCTTAGCCCAGCGAAACCACTTCTGATATTGCGAGGGCAATGTGGGGCGGCAACACCAAGCGGCACCCGAGGCGTTCACCACGATCCACGCCGCCTATGCCGCGGCACTCGAACGCGCCCCGCTGGATGGCGACACCCGACGCGCCTACGACTCCCGGGTGCGAACCTTCCTCGCCTGGCTCGACGCGAGCGGTCTGGACGGCGCACCGCTCACCGACGCCCACGACCGCGACTTCGCCGTCCGCGGCTACAAGACCCACATGAAGACCGTCCTGCATCGGGCGTCGAACACCGTGAACGCCCACGGATGGAACAGGGCGTGACCGAGATACGCCAGGCCGAACGGGGCCAGGAGCAGAGCGACGAGGATGGCGATCGCCGCCCGCCCGCTCACCTTGCGCGGTTGGGGCGATCCAGCTGCTGGGCGGGTTGTGCGATTCACAGAAGCTTGTCCTGGTCGTCGGCTAGATCGCGCCTGCGTCTGCACCATGGTGGTGGATCCTGCTCCGCGGCGCGAAGCAGGATCCATGCGGGGAGATGGAGATGTCCTCCCAGGCAGGGTTGCCCGCGGTGCACTGGATGGGCGGCTCAGCTCCCCGGCGTTCGGCGCACATTTTCAACTCCACCCCATAGATCCGGTGGTAGGTGAGGGAGAACCGCTTCGCCGTGCGGTAGGTGCAGTCGCGAACGTGGTGTCGCTTCCACATCGCCCGATTGCTTGCCGCATTGACGGTGGCGATGCCGAACAGCAACCACCACCCGCACGTGGCACTGGACCGGGCCAGGTCGGACACCGTACCGGACACTGTCAGGGTGGCAGCGGACGGGATCGCCGCGTGGTTCTCACCGACTGTGGTGATCTTGTCGGCCGTCCTGGGCCGCTTGCTGCGGGGCGAGTGGAACGGCCCTCAGGTCAGCACCGTGGCGCTGGCCTGAATCAACTGCGAGGCCTGCGTGGCGGCATGGGCGGTGGCGGGTACCGCGGGCTCCGTCAGACACCGCGGACCTTCGGCAGGATCTGCGTGCCCACGCCCGCGAGATCGCCCGCTTCCTGACCGAGTCCCACGCCGGCGCGGTCTTCCGCGCACTCACCGCGCAAGCTCAGCACGACCCCGCACTCGCCGCCCGGTTGCGCTTCGAGCATCTCAGCAGGCAACGTGGCTACGACCGGCTGCCCTTCGAACGCGCGGTCGCCCGCGGCGCACTCGATCCCGGCCTCGACGTCGACCTCGCCGTCGAGCAGATCGTCGGGCCCATTTACTACCGCGTCCTCGTCACCGGCCAAAGCCCGTCCGCGGAGTTCACCGACACACTCGTCGACGTCGTCATCAGCCAGCACACCGGGGACTGAGCGGCTGTAGGAGTGCGCTCTGTCAAGGGTCCGTGCGGGCCGGGGGTGAATCGCACGACACTGCAACCGCACCTTCGCATCGCCCACTGACCTGCGGCGGGAGGCTTAGGGTTCAATTTCAACCGGGTGCCAAGGCGTCCCAAATGACCCCGGCCGCCCGGGCCGCCTCCATAAGCTCCGACCGATGTCGGCCGTCCAGGCCCGCACCGCACGGGTCAAGGTGAGTGGACGCGAGCCCGGAAATGCCTGGCCTGCCGGGAGACGTAAGCGGCAGGGTCCGGCACCATGCCGCGCATGGCCGCAGGAGTGTACGCGCTGCAGATCGAGGCGGGCACCGACTTCACCGTCGTCCTGATCGGGAAGCAGGACGTAGCCGTCCTTCCCGTCGACCTGCGCTCGCAAGACCTTCGGCCGCTGGCCTTCGTAGATGAACGTCATGGGTGCTCTCCGTCCAGAAACGTAACACTCGAACCTGACGGTCCGGCCATCTCCTTATGGAAGTGACACATCTGAGAGTTCGCCTCGCCCCACACCGGGATCATCACGGCATGGGGCGAGTCATCACCCGCGTGCAAGGCATGGCAGCATCGCGGCCATGACCCTCAGCGTTCCCCGCCTCCGGATCGGCTCGACCGAGATCCTCGCCCTCGCCGACGGCGAGGGCCCGTTCTTCTCCGCGCGCGCCGAGGCCTTCCCCGAGGCCACGGCCGCTCAGTGGGCTGAGGCCGACCGCTACGACCCGGGCGCGGCCGACGCCGTGGTGCTCACGCATCTGCACACCGACCACGTCGGGTGGGCAGTCGTGACCGAGGCGGCCGTCCCATCAGCGGGCGGCTCGGTGAACGGCAACGCTTCGACCAGCAGCCACGATGGGCTACAAGGCCGACTATCCCAAGGAGGTCATCAACGGCCACCGCACCCTCATCACCCGCCGCCGCGCAACCCGCCCCAGCGAGGAATACCGCGCTCCCACCGATCAAGAATGGGAGGAGTTTCTGGGCCATTTCGAACGCCGGCGCGTCGCCATGGGCGACTGCGGCCGCGCCTACGGCACCGGCTGCGTTCACGAGCACAGTTGTTTACGCTGCAGCCTCCTCCGGCCGGACCCGGGCCGGCGTCAACGCATCGTGGACATCCGCGACAACCTGCTCGCCCGCATCGCCGGGGCCGAACGGGAAAACTCGCTGGGCGAGTCGAAGGACTCAAGGTCAGCCTCGCCGGAGCGGAACAGAAACTCGCCCGGCACGCCCGCCACCGTGAACCTCGGCATCCCGACATTCCGCGACGTCGCCAGTCGCATCATCAGCATCAACCCGAGCAAGCCATCAATTAGTTCAGAGAATACATCAACACGCTGATGCTGCAGGACGTCTTGGCCGACACCGAGTGGGCCGCGTTGCTCAAGCCCGCCGACCGGCGCGGGTTGACCCCGCTGTTCTGGCAGCACGTCCAGCCCTACGGCCAGGTACGGCTGGATGTAGGAGATGTGGTAGTAGACGCCGGTCCCGCCGGACCGGGCGGCTTCGGTCCGCGTGGGCACCTGGCGCAGATAGCCCTGGTTGTCCTCGGCCCACGTCAGGGTCACGTCGCCGGGGATGTGATCCTTCAGCCCGGCGTTGTAGAGATCGTTCATCTCGTGACGCCACCATCGAACATCGAGCGCGACGTGCACGCGCGAGCCGGTCTCGACGACAGCCTCGGCCGGGTCACCGTATGGCAGGACCTGACCCTCGCCACGCACCTTGCGTGATCAGGATTTTCCGGATCGTGGACGACCAGATCCCGGCGGCCGGTCCGGTGAGAGACCACGCCGATCCGCCGCCCCAAGCGCGTGGTGAGCTCGTGCCGCAGCCCGATCCCCGGCAACGCCGTCTGCTCGATCTCCACCCTCTGCCTCATCTGTCCGGCCGCCCATACGTGGCGCACACCGTAGCAACCGTGCCACGCCATCATGCGACCCCAGTCACACAGACGGACATCAGCGGAAGGCGGTGGCATGCTCGGCAGCCCACTGCGCGAACGTGCGTGGCCGCTGTCCTAGCAGGTGGTCGACGACGGCGCCGAGTGGAGCCGGCACCTGCACGAACTCCGACTGGACGTAGAGCTCCAGGTCGATTTCCTCGGCGGACCATCCCCATGACTGCCACAGCTCGTGGGTCTCGCGGTCGTTCAGCTCCTGGAAGCGAACCGGTCTGCCGATCGCCTCGCCGATCAGCCGCGCCTGGTCGATCTGGGTGAGCGCTTCAGGGCCTGAGATGGTGTAGATGGCGCCGACGTGTCGCCGTTCCAGCAGCGCCGATACCGCTACGGCGGCGACGTCGGCGGGGTGGACGTGCGGGTAGCAGAAGCGGCCGTGGGGAGCGCGGACCACCGAGTTGGCGCGTACATCGGGGGCCCATAGCAGCGCATTGGACATCAGCCCGTACGGCCGCAGGCACGTCCACTCCAACCGCGAGGCGGCCAGCGCCCGCTCGACGGCGAGGTGGTGCTCGTCGCCGTGACCAGCCGAGCCGCACGACAGCGCGACAATGCGGCGGACGCCGGCGACTGCGGCCAGCTCGACGATCTCCGCCGCTGTCTCCGGCACCGGGAACAGGAACAACAGCTCGGCCCCGTCCAGGGCCGGGGCGACGGTCTGCGGACGGGTCAGATCGCCTTCGACGACCTGTACCAGGCCGGACGGCCAGGTGATCCCGGTGGCGTCACGGCCTTGGCGGGCGGCCGTGGGCAGGCTGGTCGGGTAAGGGCTGCTGGACGCTCGTACCGGATGAAGGGGGCGAGCAGGTTCGGTCGTGAGCCCTTGGCGGATGAGGGTTCGCACCCCGGGGATGCGGCGGGCCAGCAGCTCCGCCACGACGTGGCGGCCGATGTTTCCCCTTGCGCCGGTCACCAGGACGGTCACGGTGACCTCACCGGAAGTCGCCGGCGTGGTCGACGGCCCACTGCGCGAAGGTGCGGCCGGGGCGGCCGGTCACCTTCTCCACGTCCGGCGAGATCGGCACATCGGCGTCGTTCAGATGGTCGCCCAGCTGCAGGAACCACTCGATCACCTCGGGCGGGTAGACGTCCTTCCATTCCTGGCCGGCCTGTTCGGGAGTGAGCTCGATGAAACGTACCTCGCGTCCGATCGCCTGGCCGATGAGGCGTACCGCGTCCACCCGCCGTACCGGCTCGGGTCCGGTGGGCCAGTAGGTGCGACCGACGTGGCCCTCCTCCACAAGCGCGGCCTTCAGAACCGCGGCGATGTCCGCCTCGTGCACCATGGCGTTGGTCCAGGCGCCGAACGGCCCCCGCACCACGCTCTCGGCTTTGATAGAGCGCGCCCAGTCCAGGGTGTTGGCCATGAATTCACCGGGGAACACGTGGGTCCATTCCAAGCCGGAGCCCTCGATGGCGCGGTGCAGTGCGCGATGGTCGGCCTCCATCGGGTCGTCGTCGGGAGCGCTGGGGTCGTTGTGGCCCAGGTGGGTGAGCCGCCGTACCCCGGCCTGCTCCACCAGCTCAATGATCTTCGCTCCGGTGGTGAGCGGCCCGTAGCCGTCGATGGCCACCAGATGCATACGGTCCACCCCTCGCAGCGCGGGGACGAGGCTCGCGGGGTCGCTGAAGTCGCCGCGCACGACCTCGACCTCCGGCGGCAGCGCCGCCTTCTCCGGTGAGCGGGTCAGCGCTCGCACCTCCTGCCCGTCCCGCAGGAGTTGCCGGACGAGGCTGCGCCCAACGGTCCCGGTTGCTCCAGTGACCAAAATCGGCATTTGTTCCTCCTTATGAACCTGCGCACGCCAAGGGAAGCCCTGTCCGGGGAGCTCGGCGTGAATCGGCCTTCATTCTTACTATTCGGCTCACTTTTCAGCAAATGTGAACATGACGTTCATGTTTGCCTTGACGTGCGGAAATGCGTCGATCAGCCACCGTCCGCAACGCAGCCCGAAGCCGACGAGAGGGGCTCCGACATGCGCTTTTCCGCAAACGTGAGAATTTCGAGGATTTCCTGAAAGCAATCAGCGGGGTGGCGCCGTCGCAGCCCCGGCATGGCCGCGGCGTTGGTACGACGGTGACGGCCAGCCCGTACCAGGTGAACTGCCAGAAAGCTGATCGGGGCGTTGTCGCGCGCGGTCACGCCGAAGACGACGACAGAGCAATGGCGCGCGGACCAGAAGGAACGCTCCTTGCATGTGCCTGGTGGCGGCTGCACACCGCGGCCATCACCCGCCCCGCGCACGTTGGTTCCCGCCCGGGAGATCCACATGATCGTTCTGCCCGCAAGACTTTCGGCGCGTGATCACCAGCCGAGCAAGGCACGCGGTGCCGGCTGCGGTGCTGGCGGCTACGAAAGACCGGAGAAGCGTTCGATGTCCTGGATACGGCCGGAGACGATGATGACATCGCCGTAACCGAGTTCGGTGTCCGCCGTGGCGTAGGTGAACTCCTCGCCCACGCATTTGACCGCCACCACGGTCAGACCGTATTTGCGCCGGAGTCGGGACTGGCCGAGCGGGATGAGGCGTAGCCATGCCCCCAGTGCGCGCGGCACAGGCGGTAGGCACTTGAGACGGTCTCGCCCGCGTCGGTGGGGCGTGGTCCCACAGGCCGACCCCACCCAACCCACCAGAGATCTCCTGTCCCGCCACAGCTGCCGGAGCTGTTCGCCGCGGCGTGGGCGGCCCCGTGATTATGTCGGCTTCGTCTGACACAGTTTGTCGGTCTCGTTCGACACCACTTGGGTGCCAGACGGGGTAGGGATGTCGGTTTCGTTCGACACCACTTCGGAGCCGTTCTACGGCCGTTCGGCGAGCTGCCGGGTGGTGTGGGCAAGTCGATAGGAGTCGGTGCCGGTATGGATGATGGTGCCGCCGAAGGTGAGCCGGTCGACGATGGCGACGCAAAGTCTGGGGTCGGTGAAGGTCTTGGTCCAGCCATCTGGGGAAGGACTCGTTGGAGGCGATCGCGACGGAGGCTTTCTCCTCGCGCTCCGTGAGGATCTGGAAGAGGTTCTCGGCTCCGCGGCGGTCGAGCCTGTTCAGTCTTCGGCGCTGGTTCGGCGACGACGTGCTTGTGGGGTAGGTGGCGGTGTAGCAGGAAGACCTCGATGAGTGCCGGGTGCCTTCGGCGTCGCCGTGGGTCTTGCAGGCGGCAGCCCACCGTTCGTCGTGGATCGGGGTGAACCTGCCCGCCTTGCGGGCCTGCTCGAGCGCGGTGGCACCGGGGAGCGCTCCGGGCTTGCGGAGCAGCACCTCCAGGTAGTGGTCCAGGTCGAGCCGTGCTCCGCCTTTGGTCATCAACCGCTCATGCCGAGCAACGACGGTTTGGCCGTCGTAGACCACCAGCTCGGGAGGCGTGTAGCAGCACCCGGACTTGCCGGCCGACGTAGCGCGCGGGCACGGAGTACTTGTTCATCCGGACCGTGACCTGCGCGAAACGATCCACACGCGGGGTGAACCAACGACCAGTCTCGAACGGCTTCGTGGGTAGTGGCGTGAGGAGCCATTGTTCGGTGGCGTAGTGCTCCGACCGTGTGGGCACGCGACGCGATCCGCCGTTCGTCATCCGCGGCGTCCCAGGCATCGACCATGGCATTGAGGTCCTCGATCGAGTCGGTTTCGGGCATAGGGACGAGGTGGTTGCGGCGAAACCAACCGATGTCGCCCTCGACCCCGCCCTTCTCGTGCGCCCCGGTGATGCCGGGCTGGCAGTAGAACGCCTCGATCCCGTAGTGGGACCGGAATGCGGTCCAGCCGTCTGCCTCGACCCGCTGCCTGGAGAACCCGATGACCGATGCGACGGCGGCCTTGAGGTTGTCGTACCTGATCTTCCCCGCCGGCACGCCGCCGAGGATCCGGAATGCGTGGGCATGGCCTTCGAATAACGCCTCCTGACCAGCCGAGGCACTGATCCGGTGCATCCCGTACGACACGGCCCCGGTGGCGTCGTGCTCGTCCACGAGCCGGTCGAAGATCCGCTTCGCGGTGTGCCGCTGCTTCCTTGGGGCGTCCAGGTCGTCGCGCAGCCCGGCGTCGATCACGTCCCGGTAGGCGTCGAGCCGGGATCCCCGCTTCGGTGGTGGTTTCGGTTGCTTGGGCCACGCCGACTCCAACGCGGCGGCGACGGTGCCGTACCCGACGCCGTGTTTGCGCTGTAGAGCCCGCTTCGACAACCCCGCCTTCGCGTCACGACGTATCGCGGCGTACAGGTCGACACGGGACGGACGCGCATCGCGAGCCATGACGTCAGAACCGCCTCGGCGGCTGAACCAGACGCGTCCCACCCGGATGGGATCGCCCACCAGGAACCCGAACGTGGGAACGCAAGTGCCTGATGATGATCACGCCCCAAGATCCCGCAACCGGGCGCTCCAAGCAGCGGCCGATCGCCGTCGGAGATTCTCGTTGCTGTTTGCGGCAGATCAGTTTCTCCCTTCGCGGACATCCTTCCCCTGTTCGGCGAACGCCTTGAAATCCTGCATGTGCTGTTGCGACTGCTTGTGGAAGGAGCCGGGCATGAGAAGCCCCACCAGCCGCATCAGCAGGCTGCTGAACCGGTATTCGCTCTCGCTCTCCCAGAGCGTCGTGTCCGGATTGGCTTCGGTCAGCCGATCCCGCACGACGCTCCACATGCCCGCGCCGACAATCTCGCGGTCGAAGTGAACGACGCTCTCTTTCGGGATCCCGTGCAGGTCTGCCGGATCCCGGCGTGTGATCGTTTCGGTGCACTCGATCTTCCGCTGCCCCGACTGCATCACGACCCGCGACTTGGTACCGAGCTGCCCGTGTATCCCGTTCACCGGCTCGTGCAGCACCAGGCCCCGCAGCCACTTCGGCATGTGTGCCGGGTCGGCGAGCAGCTGGGCCACCTTCTCCCGCGGCAGGGCGATCTCGATCGAGTTGGTGTACTTCATGGCACGCATTCCTTCCAGGTGTGGGACAACATGCTGTAGTGCTGCTCGTCCTGCTCCTCGACGGAGGGGTCTGACATCCGTCTCGCGATTGACGATTCTCATCGGGGGGTGCCAGCGCCAAGGGTGCCGGTCAGCCCACCGCAGCGGGGATGTCAGGCCGGGTCGGGTGCGTAGAGCTTGGTGGTGGCCTTGACTGCGGCCGCGACGTGCTCCGGTTCGCCACCGGCGGCCAGGTGAGCCTGTCCCCAGGCCGCGGCGCTGCGCCGGATGAGCTCGCGCCCTTCGGGCGACTTCTGAACCCCTTGTGGTCGGCGGTCTCGCCACCGGCCAACAGCCGGGCCAGGGCGAGGAGAGCCAGGTCCCAGCCAACGCCGCCGGCACCGGGGCCGTAGGCCGGGAAGAGGGGCTCCCCGACGACCGCTGCGTGGATCAGCTCGAAGTCGGTGTCGCCGGTCGGGCCCGGGACCAGGCGCACTTCCACCTCGCTCGTGCCGGGCCAGGCGTCGGCGTCCGGCCCGTAGAGCCAGGACACCCTTAGCAGACGCGGCGGCTCGCACCGGAGGATCTCGCCGTGTTCACCGCCGTCCAACTCGAACTTCCCGCCAAGCCGCAGATCCCCGGTGACCGGTTTCAACCAGCGATGCAGCCGCTCGGGGCTGGTAACGGCGTCCCAGACGTCGTCGATCTGCGCTTCGTATCGACGCCGCACCGCGATGGTGTACGCGTCGCCGGCGGGCACGCTGCCCTTGCCCGTTGCCCGGTGCGCGGCGGCCAGTTCGTCCAATACATCTTTCATGTCATGTTCCCTTCGCTGATGGATCTGCCTTGTCTGCATCGGTGCCGGACTCGGCCGGTCATGTGGGCTCACCACCAGCCGGAGTCCGAGCTGCACGCCTGCCCCGGGCCAGCTCGGTTCCCAGGGCGTCGAGGCGTTGTTCCCACAACCGGCGAAACCGGCCCAACCACGCGTCAACCTCGCTCAGCGGCGCGGACTCGACGGCGTAGAACCGGCGAGCGCCCTCAGCCCGCACCGACGCGAACCCGCTGTCACGCAGCACGCGCAGATGCTGTGAGACAGCCGGCTGGGGAGAGTCCGAACTCGGCCCGGATCACGTCCGTGATCGCGCCAGAGGTCTGCTCACCGTCGGCGAGCAGCTCCAGAATGCGCCGGCGCACCGGGTCGCCGAGAATGTCGAACGCGTGCACGAGCCAGGATCGTACCAGTCTCCGCCTATATAAGTCAGTACTGGCATCCTGACCCACGTTCGGCTTAGAGTTCGTCTTCGTTCGCGGATTCCGCGGTAGCAGATGAGTGCGGAGGATGCTGGCGAAGGTGGATGACTGCCTTGCGTTCGTGGCGTCGGGGGCCCGCCCCTCTGGACCATCGAACGCGCCATGGCCTGGCTCCGCGAGGGATCCGCACCGGGCGGATTCGGATCCCCGCGTTGTTCACTCGTCGGCGAGCGCGCGCACTTCGACCTGCGGCGACCCGGACGCCATCCCACGGCGACTCGGTCAACATGCTGGATAGCACCCACCGTCTCAGCGGCGATCAGCCACTTGGCATACGCCTCATCTCGCGGGTCGACCCTTCCGATGCCGATCACGTTAGGTCACCAGACCAGGAACTCATCGGCGTTGACCTCTGCCCAGCACAGCGGTCGTTGCGGTCTCGATGGTCCGCACGATTTGGTCATAGTCGGCTTCGGCATCATGGTGGCAATCCCCTCGTCACCTCTACGGTGGTAGAAGCCATCGAGGCTGGGCCCGGTCCCCGGCGGAACACCCGTGGTGTCGACGCCCATCGACATCCGACACCCCTCATCCATGCTGGTGTCGAACGAGACCGGCATCCGGTGTCGGGTGAGACCGACATAGCCGGCCCCGCCGCGGTGAGGGCGCCGGTGGCGGCCGCTCAGCGGCCGCCACCGGCGGCGTGCTCCCGGCGGTCGAGGGCGGCCTGCAGCTGGGCGAGCCACTCCCGGCCCCTTCCGCGCCCGTCGGGGAGTTGGTCGTCGCGGTCCCAACGCCAGGAGACCACGAGGGCGAGGCTGAGGATCCGGCAGTCGGCGAGCAGCCCGGAGTCGGCGCCCGGGTAGTGCGCGGCGACGTCCTCCGGAGCATGCGCGAGGTCGAACTCGACGGGTCCGCGGCAGGCGGTCTCCAGGTCGATGAAGAGCGGTCCGTCCGCGGTGGCGAGCAGGTTGCCGGGGTGCGGTTCGCCGTGCAGGAGCTGTTGCCGCGTGCCGCGGTCCAGGATCGCGCGGCTGATTCCGTGGAGGGTGTCGGTCAGCAGGGCGCGTTCCGCGGCGCCGAGGTCCGGGCTGACGGCGGGGTCCTCGACCACCCGGAGGGCGTCGGCGACGCGGTCGGTGAAGTGCGGTGCGGCGAGGTTGACGCGGCGCAGGCCGGCGTGCAGCCGGGCCAGGGCGTCGGCGTAGGCGGCGGGCGGGTGGTTCTCGGGTGCGGCGGTGGGCTCGTAGTAGGTCCAGAGGGTGACGGCGAAGCCGTTGCGGACATGGACGCGGGGCTCGGCCCTCGGATCGGGACCCGCCACCGGGCTTCCGGTCCCGGCGAGGCGACGGGCGATCTCGACCTCGAAGTCGAGGCGGTGCGTGAGGGGCGCGACCCGGGCGAGCACGCCGCTGGGCCGCAGCCGGACGGCGATCCGGTTCGAGTTGTGCAGCACAGCGGCGTCGTCGGCGCCCAGGCCGTACTCGGCGGCCGTGTCGACGGCCGCGGCCACCGCCCGCGGGATCTCGGTGTCCTTCACGTGTTCGGTGCCTCTCCCTGCCAAAGTTGATGTGTGCGGCGCAGGCCCTTGGGCCGGCCGAGCGTCTGACGCGTCGTGACCAGGTGGGCGCGGCCGGACATAGCGGACCCCGAGGCCGTCGTCGTCCCGTGCCGTCAGGGGCCGGTCAAGGAGGGCGCTCACGTCCGGATCACCCCGAGGCAGCGCCGTGCTGCAGCCGTCGCCGCTGAGCCGGCGGCCGGCCGCGGCGAGGGCGGACGCGAGCGCGTCGGCCTGCTCGGGAGGGCGCGCAGCAGCGGGAAGGGGTCGAAGCGGCGGGCGTCGCCGGTGGCGATGCTGCCGAGGTCGTCGGCGACGCGGTCGCGGGTTCGTCCGGTGGGCGGCCGGCGTTGCGTCAGCACCCGCGTGCGGTCGACTGCTTCCTGGATGAGCGCGAGGGGTCCGCCGGTCACGTCTGTATGCAACACCACCCGGTCGGTTCCGCGCATTCGGTTTATTGCCGGTGTCGGCGGAGGGCGTGGGTGTCAATCCCCTCAAACCGTAGAGACGGTCCTATGCCACAGCGGCTCTCAGCAGGGCCCGGGCTGTGGTTCGAAGCCGCTCGATCTCAGCTCGGACGTCGGACTGGGTGTAGAGCCAGGAACGGGCGACCGAGGCCTTTTGGGCGACGGTTTGGAAGGTGACCACGGCGCCGGTGCTGTCGAGCTCGCGCGGCGCCTGGATCACCTTGAAGCGGGTGAGTTCGTGCCGCTGTTTGGCTGCAGTGATCAAGTAGCGGGTGTTGTCAGCCGGCATCGGACGCCTCCTGCCGCGTGGGCTCGCCGTCGTCCTGCAGCGCGCCGACGATGCGGCCGAGGTTAGTCAGGATTTGCTGGTTCATCTCCACCATGCGCTGGTGGCTGCGGGCTTCAGCGGCGGAGATGATGTGCAGGATCTGTTGGCGCTGTTGGTGGTGCTGGGGCAGGAAGTCCGAATTGGCGATGCCAGAGGAATGACAGCGAGATGTTCCGGAGAGCGAGGGCCGCTCCGCCTGCCGCCTCAGTACTGTGACTTCGCATGACCGACACCGATATCGAGATCACCGCAGACCTGGTCCGCGACCTGCTGCAGGAGCAACATCCAGACCTTGCAGGGCTGGCCATCCGCGAGGTGGCGGGCGGCTGGGGCAACCAAATGTGGCGCCTCGGGGACGAGTTGGCCGTGCGCATGCAGCGCATGGACTCCACCCCGGAGCTTCAGCTCAAGGAGCGGCGGTGGCTACCCGTGCTGGCCCCGCGCCTGCCGCTCCCGGTGCCGACCCCGGTGCGGTTCGGCGAACCGTCCGAGCGCTTCCCCAAGCACTGGACCGTGATGACGTGGGTT
>NZ_SMKP01000097.1:0-37541 GCF_004349015.1 Nonomuraea diastatica | reverse complement strand
CCCTTTCCCCCTGCGCCCCACTCACCTGCGCCACGCCCTGCGCGGTCCGCCATGGTCCGCGCCTGGGAGTCATCGGGAGCAGCGATCAGGCCGAGGAGCCAGTCGAGCATGCCGCCGCTCGTCGGCAGGCCTCCGACCAGGACGGTGCCGGTGCCGTCGAGCGCGGGGTCGGCCGTGATTCCCAGGGCCAGACCGAGGCGCGGGTCCGGCCGGTGCGCCGCCGGTGCCAGGACCGCCTCCGCCGTGCCCATGGAGTCGGCCACGTGCCCGGGGCGGCGTACACCCGACGCCCAGGCCCCCACCGCGTGGTCGTGACCGGCGATCATCACGGGGATCCCGGCCGCCACCCCGCTCACCTTCACCGTCAGGCCGCCGACGGGCTCCACCGCCCGGGCCGTGGGTGCCAGCTGTTCGGGACGCAGGCCGGCCAGGGCGAGCAGGTCCTCGTCGTAGTCGCCGCGGACGACGTCGTAGCCGAGGGTGCGCGCGGCCAGCGTCTCATGGGTGTGCAGCTCGCCGGTGAGCGCGTACGCCACCGCGTCGGGCACGCTCGCCCACCACCGCATCGCCGCCAGCACGCCCGGCTCGTGCGCCCGCAACCAGAGCCACTTCGCCAGCGGCGCCTTCCCGTCCACCCACCGCCCGGTCCGCGCGTACACCACCGCCGCATCCCCGCCCCCACGCGACGTCCCGTCCCCGCCATCCGACACACCGCCACCCGACGCACCAACACCCGGCACACCACCGCTGCGCACCGCACCGCTGCCATCCGCCGCCTCGCCAACAGACGCGCCGAGGTCGCCGCCACGCGCTCCGGAGTCGCGGCCGCGCAGCCCGGGAACGTCACCACGCCGGCCGAGGTCGCCGCCACGCAGCCCGGGAACGTCACCGCGCTGGTCGGCATCGCCGCCGCGTGGGGCAGCGGGGTGGGCAGTGTCGCCGCCGGGCGTGGCGGGAGCGCCATCTCCCGAGCCTGGAGCGTCGGGGTGTGGGGGCGGGCCGTTCTCGTTCATGGGTGCAGTGGGGCCGCGGAGCGCGGCGGCTTCCTGGGTGCCGCGGGGGTCGTTCCACCACAGCAGCGGCGTGAGCGGGCGCCCAGAGGCGTCGAGGGGCACGCCGGTCTCGGCCATGCCCGTGATCCCGATCGCGTCAGGGCCGCGACCCGCGCGGGCGGCGCACTCCGCCAGGGCCTCCACGACGGCGGCCACGAGGGCAGGCAGGTCGCGCGGGGTCGGGCGGCGTACGGAAGTGACGCAGCCGCCCCCGTCGTCGAAGAAGCCCACCTTGACGTGGGTGGTGCCCACGTCGATCCCGCACAACAACGCCATGTTGTCACTATAAGTCCAAGAGTTGGCTGAAAAGCACCAATTAGTGGGGCATGATGGTCATATGAGCGAAATGGAGGCGAGCCTGCGCTACTCGTCGGCCCCGCACCGGCGCGAGGCGATCCTGCGCAGGATCGAGCTCGACGGATACGTCGCCTCCGCCGACCTGGTCACCGAGCTGGGAGTCTCCCCCAACACGGTCAGGCGTGACCTGCGCAGGCTGGCCGGTGACGGCCTGGTCAGGGCGGTACGCGGGGGCGCCGCAGCGGTCGACATGAGGGCCGACATGGGGGCCGACATCGATGCCACGCCGTTCACCGACCGCTCCGTTCAGGCGTCCGCCGCCAAGCGGGCGATCGCCGCCGCCGCCGTGCGCCACGTCGAGCCGGGCACCGCCATCGCCCTCGACTCAGGCACCACCACGCTGGAGATCGCCAAGCTCCTCCCCTCCGGGGCGAACCTCACCGTGATCACCCACTCGTTGCCCGCCATCGCCGTGCTCGCGCCGAGACCCGACATCACGCTCATCGGGGTCGGCGGCCAGTACGGCAGGGACACGCGCTCGTTCGGCGGGCCGGAGACCCTGGCGGCGCTGGAGCACATGAGCGTGCGCGCCCTGTTCCTGGCCGCCACCGCGCTCGACGGATCCGGCGTCTACGGGGCCACACCGTACGAGGCCGAGACCAAGCGCCGGCTCATCGCCATCGCACGCAGGACGATCGTGGTGGGCGACGCGCGCAAGTTCGCGCTGAACGCCCCGATCCGGGTGTGCGGCTGGGACGCGGCCGAGCTCCTGGTGACCGACGGCGTGCCGCCCGGGTTCAAGGGGGTCGGCGTCGAGTTCGCGTCACAGACCCCCGCCTGAGGACCCGTCTTTCCCCACCCGCCTCGACCAGCCTGCGGCCCGCGTCACGCGACCGCGTCGTCGGCTGCGGTCCCGGGTGCGGTGGCGGAGTGGCGCGTGTCGGCGGCGCTGCCGATGACCCGGTACCGGCGGAGCCGTTCGGTGAGCAGTTCCGGGCGGCGTATGTGCAGCAGGACGGCGAGTTCGCGTTCCAGTTCGCGCCCGACGCGGCGGCAGAACGCCTGCGGTTCCTCGGCGGCGTCCGGGTGTTCGGCGACGATCCGGTCGGCGATGCCACCGGCGAGCAGGTCGGCGGAGCGGACTCCTTGAGCGGCCGCGATGTGCGGAGCGTGCTCGACGTCCCGGTGCACGATGGCGCTGGCTCCCTCGGGAGGCAGCGGGGACAGCCAGCCGTGCTGGGCGACGAGCACCCGGTCGCACGGGATGAGCGCGAGCGCGGCGCCGCCGCCGCCCTGGCCGAGGAGAAGGGAGAGCGTGGGTGTGTCGAGGTCGACCAGGTCGGCCAGGCACCGGGCGATCTCGCCGGCGAGCCCGCCTCGCTTCGCCTCAGGTGACATGGCTGCGCCGGGGGTGTCGATGACGGTGACGAGCGGCAGCCCCAGTTCGCTCGCCAGCCGCATGCCGCGCCGGGCCACGCGCAGGGCCGCGGGCCCCAGCGGGCGCACCTCCTCCTGGTGGCGGCGGTCCTGGCCGAGGAGTACGCACGAGACGCCGCCGAAGCGAGCCAGCGCCAGCAGGAGCGCCGGGTCCGTCTCCCACGCCCCGGTGCCGTTCAGCGGCAGGACGTCGGAGGCGGCGTAACGGAGCACCTGCCTGACGCCGGGCCTGTCGCCTCGCCTGGAGATGGTGATCGACTCCCAGGCGGGGATGTCAGGAAACGGTTCCTGGGGCGCGCGCACGGCCTCGGGCGGGGGGTGGCGGGGCCAGCAGGACGCGCAGCGCCCGGTCGGCGGCCTCCGCCAGGTTCTGGGCGGGCAGCACGGCGTCGATCAGGCCGTGCCGGTGCAGGCTCTCCGCGACCTGGACGCCCTCGGGGAACGGCTGCCCGTGCAGGGCACGGTGGACGCGCGGGCCGAGGAAGCCGATCATCGCGCCGGGTTCCGCTGCGGTGATGTGGCCGAGTGAGGCCCACGAGGCCAGTACGCCGCCGAAGACCGGTCGCGCAGGTAGACGAGGTAGGGCAGGCCGGCGGCCTTGTGCCGGGTGATGGCGGCCGTCATCTTCACCATCTGCAGGAACGCCATGGCGCCCTCCTGCATCCTGGTGCCGGCCGAGGCGGGAGCGGCGAGGAGCGGCAGCCGCTGGGCGGTGGCCCGTTCCACGGCGGTCACGAGGCGTTCGGCGGCGGCCACCCCGATGGAGCCGGCCAGGAAGGCGAACTCGCACGCCACGACGGCGACGCGGCGCCCGCGCAGCAGCCCTTCCCCGGTGATCACGGCTTCGTCCAGGCCGGTCCGTTGCCTGGCGGCGGCCACGTCGGCGTCGCCGGTCGGGCCGAGGGGATCGTCCCAGGTGCGGTAGGAGCCGTCGTCGAGCACGAGTTCGATCAGGTCGGGTGCGGTCAGCCTGCCAGACACGCGCGGGTTTCCTCTTCGTCGGCGTTCAGCACGGGAGGTGCGGCATGGCCGCCGCGGGTGGTCTCCACCTCACCGTCCGGTCCGGCCGGATCGAAGAGCCGCGGGGGTGGGCCGGGCAACGCGACCCGGCCGGTGCCCGCGCGCTCGACGAGCGGACCCCGCGACCGGTCCGCGGCCAGGCGTACACCTCCTCCAGGTTTCGTACCCGGCCGGCGGGCCCGCGCCCTCACGGGTCATGACAGCCTGCCCGGCACGATCAGGACGAGCCAGCACAGCAGCGGCGCGGCGACCACGATGGTCATGCCCCACGTCATCAGGCGCTTGAACACGTCGTCCCGTATCGCCACGTCGGCGTTCGCGACGATCAGCGCGCCATTGGTGGAGAAGGGGCTGCAGTCCACCACGGAGGAGGAGATCGCCAGCGCCGCGACCATGCCGACAGCGCCGACCTGCCCGGTCTGCAGGAAGGGTACGGCGAGCGGGATCAGCGCGCCCAGGATGCCGGTCGTCGAGGCGAAGGCGGACACCACGGCACCGATCAGGCAGATCAGCAGGGCGGCCAGGAGTGGAGCGCCGACCTCGGCCACTCCGTCGCCGAGCCACTTCACCGTGCCCTGGTCCTGCAGGAGGGCGACGTACGTGACGATGCCGCCGACCAGGAGCACCGTACCCCAGCTGATCTTGTCGACGGCCCCGCGGGCGGCGGAGGGGAAGATCAGGGTCAGCACGACCGCAACCGCGAGAGCGAGGAAACCGATGTCGAGGTCGAAGACGAGCGCGCCCACCGCCAGCACGACCAGACCGATCAGCGTGAGCGACCGCTGCGCGTCGAGGCGGGGCAGGGCGTCGTCCACGGGGTCGTCGCCGCCGGAGCCGCCGCCGGAACCGCCCCCGGCGAGGCTCATGACCGCCGTCTTGGACGACTGCCGGTCGCGCTGCAGCAGCTTGGTGCCTCCGAGGGAGAGGAAGCCGACGAGGCTGATGAGAGCGCACGCGCCCAGCGCGCCACCGAACAGGACGGCCGCGTTGCCCGGCAGCTTGCTCTGGTCGACGACGCCGTTGGTGATCGCCCCGAAGATGCCGATCGGCGAGAAGCTCCCGCCGGTCGAGCCCTGCACCACCATCAGGCCCATCATCACCGGGTGGATCCGGTAGCGGGCCGCGAAGCCCATCGCCACCGGCGCCACGATGGCCACCGCGGCCGGGCTGGCGGCGCCGATCGCGGTGATCGCGGCGCAGACCGCGAACATCACCCACGGCATCAGGGCGACGCGGCCACGCACCGCGACCACCGCCCGGTGCACGATCCAGTCCACGGTGCCGTTGGTCTTGGCCAGCGCGAACAAGTACGTGACCCCGACCAGGATGACGAACAGGTTCGCCGGGAAGCCGCCGAGCACGTCGTCCACCTCCACGCCGAACACGGAGGTCCCCACGACGAAGGCGGCCACGAGTGCGAGCGCGCCCATGTTGATGGATCGGATGGTGGCCACTAAGAACACCAGTACGAGCACGACCAGCGCGATGATCTCCGCTGACATCGGCAGCTCCTCAGGGGGTCGGGCGCCTGGCCCGGTCAGGTGCGCCATTTTCAGATTGGCCTAGCCTCTGCTCCACTAAGGCGGGCTGTCAATAGACTGTCCCCCGTGACCAAGAAGCGCCCGCAGACCTCCGCCGTCCCAGGACGCCTGGAACGGCCGCGCCTGTATGTGCAGCTGGCCGATCACATCGCGCGCTTCATCGAGGCCCAGGGGCTCTCCCCCGGCGACCGCCTGCCGCCCGAGCGGCTCCTGGCCGCGGAGCTGGGGGTCAGCCGCGCGTCACTCAGCCGCGCCCTGGTGGCGCTGGAGGTTCAGGGCAAGGTCGAGGTGCAGCACGGCAACGGAGCCGTGGTGCTCGCGCCGACGCTCGAGGACGAGAAACCGGCCCTGTCGTCGTTATGGGCCGAGCGCGATCCCGCCGATCTCGCCCGGGCGCGGGAGGCCGTCATGTCGGGGCTGGCGCGCAGCGCGGCGGCACACCCCGACAGGAGCCTCCGGCTCGCCCTGCTCGACGCGGACGGCTCTCCGGTCCGCTTCTCCGACACCTGGCCCTGCGTACGCCGGCTGTCGGGGCCGAGCCTGCTGGCCGAGCTCGACGACCTGCTCGCGGAGGTGGCGCCGGTGGACGAATCCCAGTTCGTGGCCCATCGCCTGGTGGCTCTGGCCCGGGCAGTCGTGGTAGGCGACGAGGAGGCCGCCGCCTCCGCCTGCGCCGGCCTGTTCCGCCTCTGACGCCCCGTGCCCGGCAAAGGCCGGGCACGGGGCGTCATGGGGCAGCCACAAGCGTTGGGTCATGGACGCGGCAGGCTCGGTCATGGCAGTCATGGGAGCCACAGTCACCTGCGCCGGTGGCACGGTCGTGCCGGTCACGGCCACGGCAGGCACGACCTTTGCCGTGGCCGTGGCCGTGACCGAGACCGCGGGCGTGGGTGCGGGCGTGGGCGTGAAAGAGCGTGGTTGTGGCAGGCACGACCGTGGCGGGCGGCATGACTGTGGCGGGTATGGCCGAAGCGAACGAAGACCGACGACCGTAAGTTATGCGTTGCGACGAGTTATCAATTGACATCGGATAAGTCGCTTCAGTCAGCAAATCACCGTGCGAAACGCACCCTTGACAAATCGCCAGAGCGACAATAGCTTCCGGAATAATTATATCGATTTAATCCGCCAGGGTGCGGGGCAACCGCATCCATGCGGGCGTCACCCCGAGGGAGCCCGTGACCATGAGACCCCCCAGCAGCATCCGCCGCGCACTCATCACCTCCTTAGCCGCCCTGCTCTGCCTCCCCCTCACCGCGGCCCCGGCCGGCGCGGCGAGCGGGGGCGGCCACGGAAGGCCGGGCGCGGGCGTCCGGCTCGAACACCTCGACCGCGGCCTGGTGGCGGCCACGACCAGCGACGGGGTCTTCCTGAGCTGGCGACTGCTGGGCGACGAGGTGACGGGGCACGGCGACACCGGCATGAAGGGCCCCGCCTTCCGCGTCTACCGCGACGGCCGCCCCATCGCCACGGTCACCGACAGCACCAACTACCTCGACGCCGCCGGCACCCAGGCCTCGCAGTACCGCGTGGCCCCGGTTACCAAGGGCCGGGAGGGCCGGCGCAGCGCTCCGGCCACACCCTGGATTAGATCGTTTTACGATCTCAAGCTGCGGAAACCGGCCGACGGCGTGACGCCCGCGGGCGAGGCCTACACGTACACGGCCAACGACATGAGCGTCGGCGACGTGGACGGCGACGGCCGCTACGAGTACGTCGCCAAGTGGGACCCGTCCAACTCCAAGGACGTCTCCCAGCGCGGCTACACCGGCAACACCTACATCGACACCTACGAGCTCGACGGCACCCTGCGCTGGCGGCTCGACCTGGGCGTCAACATCCGTTCCGGCGCCCACTACACCCAGTTCTCGGTCTACGACTTCGACGGCGACGGCCGTTCGGAGATGATGCTCAAGACCGCCCCCGGCACGAAGATCATCCGGTACGGGAGCAGGGGTCAGGTCGTCTCCGAGCGTTACGTCACCATGCCGCGCCAGGACGTCAAAGCGGGTTACTCGCACCAGGACGACTATCGGATGAGCGCAGCAGACTATTTCGACCATGTTGTGAATATGTTCGCGAAATGGCACGAACACTCGGAGGTGGTCGCGAAACGCTGGCCGGCCACGTTGGAAGAGGCCTTCGGCATCGAACCGGCCCACGAATATCCGCTCTCCCATGAGGACGCCGTGGAGCTCGCCACCTACTTCGTCGACGTCTACGCGCCGGGCCGCAGCGGCAACAACCGGCTCCGCGAGTTCGAGGGCTTCGTCCTCACCGGCCCCGAATACCTGTCGGTGCTCGACGGCGCCACCGGCAGGGAGTTGCAGACGGTCCCCTACAAGCCCGGCCGCGGCGACGACGGGCTCGTGTGGGGCGACTACGCGATGTCCAGGATCGAGCCGGGCAACCGGGTCGACAGGTTCCTGTCCGCGGTGGCCTACCTCGACGGCAGGCGCCCGTCGGCGGTGTTCGCCCGCGGCTACTACACCCGCACCACGCTCGTCGCCTACGACTGGAACGGCCGGCGGCTGGAGGAGGTCTGGTACGTCGACAGCGGCCACGCCCCGATGGCGAACCCGTTCAACGCCTCACCCCACGGCGTCCCCGGCAGCAACCCGGAATATGCCGACCTGACCACGCAGGGCTTCCACTCGATGAGCGCAGCCGACGTGGACGGCGACGGCAGGCAGGAGATCGTCTACGGCGCCGCGACCATCGACGACGACGGCGATCTCCTGTACTCGTCGTTCGCCGAGGGCCCGCCGCAGAGCAGCGTGCCCGGGCAGAACGTCCGGCTCGGCCACGGCGACGCCATGCACGTGGGCGACTTCGACCCCGACCGGCCGGGCCTGGAGATCTGGACGGTGCACGAGGGCGGCGCGTGGGCGCCGTACGGATGGGCGCTGCGCGACGCGGCCACCGGCGAAGTGATCCACGGCGGCTACAGCGGCCGGGACACCGGGCGCGGCATGGTCGGCGACGTCGACCCGGCGATCCGCGGGGTGGAGTCGTGGTCGTCGATGCCCCCCGACCAGGAGATCCAGGCGGGCCTGTGGTCGGCCCGCGGCGAGCACCTGGGCCGCGGCACGCCCGGCACGAACATGAGCATCCGCTGGGCCGCCGACATGACCACGCAGCTCGTCAACGGCACCGCGACCACCGAGCTGCAGACGCCGACGATCGACGACTGGAGGCACGGCACGGTCCTCACCGCCGAGGGCACGCTGACGAACAACTGGACGAAGGGCAACCCGGGGCTGGTCGCCGACGTCTTCGGCGACTGGCGCGAGGAACTGCTGGTCCGTACGGCGGACGGCGACGCGGTGCGGATCTATCTGAGCACCGAGGTGACCGGCAGGAAGATGTACACGCTGATGCACGACCCGCAGTATCGCGCCGACGTGGCCCGGCAGCAGACGGCCTACAACCAGCCGGCCTACCCGAGCTTCTACTTCGGCTCCGACATCGACTGGTCGCGGGTCCCCGTGCCGGACATCCGCACGCCCAGGAGATAGGCACGGGGGCGCCGGGACGGTCTCACGCCGCCGTCAGTGGACGACGCCGCGCCGAGGTCGGTGCCGGGCACCCGGCGCACGTCGCGCGCCCCGGTCGTGATCGCCGCCGCGGTACCGGCCGGACGCGCCGGGTCAGGCGGGAAGCTTCACCGGGATCGGCGTGGTCACGGGCCGGGTGTCCTTCTCGGCCCACGCGCCGGTCGAGAACGCGACCGGGTGGTTCTTCTTGCCGACGCCGTCGCCCCACTTGGTGACGACGTAGTCGATCTTGATGTGGCCCTTGCCCCCGTTGTTCTCGACGCCGAGCGTCCCGGGGTTGAACGTGCCGCCGGTCAGCTCGGCGAAGGTCTTGGCGTCCAGGTCGAGCATGACCCCGCGGCTGGAGGGGTCTCCCGGGCCGCGGTCGCCGACGAAGAACGGCACCTTCTTGCCCTGGTAGATGACGTACCCCTCGGTCATGAGGGGCCAGCTGGGGCTGGCGGCCAGGCCCTTCTGCATGGGCTTGCCCGCGGCGGGCAGGCCGGTGTCGCCGGCCCGGCCGGAGGCGTCGTCCCAGAAGTACGACGCGGTCGTCGAGCCCTTGAGCATGGCCTGCTGCACGGTGCCGGAGTCGGCGTGCGCCGGAGCGGCGCCCATGGTCAGGGCGGTCGCGGCGGTCGTTGCCAGCATGGCGAAGGTACGCAGGCGAGCCGTCATGATGATGTCAGGTCCTTTGTTAGGGGACGATGGCAGTTCGCGCTCGCTTGGACGGACGTAGCCGGGCGGCACGCCATACGGGACGCTACGCGGAGCACGGGAGAATCCAGCGGAGGGATCCTTGGGTCCGGCGTCCCTCGCCGCGACTGCGCGGGCACGGGTCATCACCGGACCTGCACCAACGTAGCCCCTAAACAGGACAAAGGCAAATATATCACCACGAAACGGGTATAGATCTACCTCAGTCGACCTCTCTGCGCATCGTCCGCACCATGCCCGCGGCCATGGGAAGCACGATCCAGGCCAGCGCCGACACGGCCAGCCGGGCGGCGTCAGCGCCGGTCACGTCGCCGTTCACCAGCGGGATGGTGGCGGTGTTGAGGTCCAGCCACTCCATCGCGGCCTCCCCCGCGGAGCCCAACCGGCCCACGACACTCCAGATGACCGTGCTGGACAGGCAGGTCACGATCGCCGCGGGCGCGTTCATCAGCACCGTCCCCAGGGCCAGCCCCTGGGCGGTGAGCAGGACCGTCGTCGCCGTCCATCCCGCCAGGGCCGGCGGCGCGACCCGCCAGTCGGCCGGCACGCCCTGCGCCGCCGCGACGGCCGCCGTCACCGGCACCGCGACCAGCATCGCGAACGCGCAGGCCATGACGGAGGCGACCAGGGGCGGCAGGCACTTGGCCGCCATCACCCGCCCTCTGCGGGGTTCGAGCGTGAACGTGGTCAGCGCGGTGCGGTGACTCCACTCGCCGGTGACGGTGAGGATGGCGAGCACGGGAAGGAGGATGCCGAACACGATGCCGGCCGTCCCCGCCACGGTGTGGAGTTCAGGCCCCGAGACGACGCCCCGGCCGACGACGGCGCCGGCCGCCAGGGCGACCAGCACACCGGAGATGACCTTGCCACCGCGGGTGTCGAAGAGCTTGCGCGTCTCCACGCGCAGCAACGTCCGGAACGGGATGCGCCGGGTGTTCATGCCGGGCTCCTGTCGGCGGCGGCGGTCAGGTCGAGAAACGTCTGCTCCAGGCCACGGCCCTGGCCGAGCTCCGCCGGGGTGCCCTGGGCGAGCAGGCGGCCGCGCCCGATCATCACGATGCGATCGGCGACCTGCTCAACCTCGTGCAGCAGATGCGAGCTGAGCAGCACCGCACATCCCGAGCCGGCCAGGTCGCGCAGCAGCCCGCGCATCCAGTGGATGCCCTGGGGGTCGAGGCCGTTGGCGGGCTCGTCCAGGATGAGCGCACGGGGCCGGCCGAGCAGCGCGTGCCCGATGCCGAGCCGCTGCCGCATCCCCAGCGAGTAGCCGCCGACGGCCCGCCGCCCCTCCTTGCCGGTCAGGCCGACCAGCTCCAGGACCTCGTCCACGCGCGAACGCGGCAGGCCCAGCATCATCGCGCCGAGCGTCAGGACCTCCCGGCCGCTGCGGCCGGGGTGCTGGGCGGAGGCGTCGAGCAGCGTGCCCACCTCGTAGCCGGGGCGCTCCAGCTCGGCGTACGGCCGCCCGAGCACGGTGGCGGAGCCGGAGGTGGGGCGGGACAGCCCCGCCAGGATGCGCATGGCCGTCGACTTCCCCGCCCCGTTGGGCCCGAGGAACCCGGTGACGGAGCCGGCCGGCACGATGAAGGACACGTCGTCGAGCGCCTTCACGTCGCTGTACCTCTTGCTGAGGCGTTGAAATTCGATCATCACCACAGTCCATCGAAGGCGCGCCCGGCGTACATCGGACCTGGGTCCACGACGGGTGGCGGCCCGGCCACACCCGCCGCCCGGGGTGTAGACCGGGGTCTGCAGCGCGATGGACCCCGGTCCCTAACCGGTGCGGCGGCAGGTCCCTAGGCTGGTGGGCGTGCACGACGCCGACGAGCATCAGCCGCCCCTCGACAGACTGGGCGTCACGTTGCGCTACCTGTTCGCGGCGCTGCCGCTGCTCTTCTACGTCGTCATGCTGGTCCTGCTGTCGGGCCGCGGTGTGCCGATGCCGTATGGCTCGCTCGGCTGGGTGCTGGCCGACATGGGGCTGGGCGTGGCGGGACTGGTCCTCATGCGCTGGCGGCGCAGGTGGCCGTGGCAGATCGCCCTGGCCCTGGCCCTGCTGACCGCCGTCTCCACCACGGCGGGCGGGCCCGGGTGCGTCGCCTATATCTCGCTGGTCACGCACCGGCGCTGGCGCCAGATCGTGCCTGTGGCCGTGGTGACCTGTCTGAGCATGATCGTGTCGAGCCTGCTGGTGGGCACCTCGTTCACCACGTCCGCCATCGGCGCGGCGGCGGCGGGCGTCGTCGTCATCGCCGTCGCCACCCTCGTCGGCCTGTACGCGCGCGGCCGCCGTGACCTGGCGGCCTCCCAGCGGGCGGCGGAGGCGGCGGCCCAGCGGCAGCGGGTCGAGCGGGCCCAGCTCGCGGAGCGGCTGCAGATCGCCCAGGAGATGCACGACGTGCTGGCCCACCGGATCTCCCTGCTGGCGATGCTGGCCGGCGGGCTGGCCTACCGGAAGGACCTCACCCCCGAGCAGACCAGGGAGGCGGCGCTGGCCATCCAGGAGAACGCCCACCAGTCGCTCAACGAGCTGCGCGCCGTGCTCGGCACGCTCAGGCGCGACGGCGCCGCCACCGGCGGCCCGAATGGCGGCCCGAATGGCGGCCCGACCGGCGGCACCGAGGGTCCGCAGCCGACGCTGGACCATCTGGACACCTTGTTCGAGGAGGTGCGGGCGGCCGGGCAGCGGGTCGAGGTGGACGACACCATCGACTGCCGTGAGCGGTTGCCCACCCAGACGGGGCGGCACGCGTACCGGATCGTGCAGGAGGCGCTCACCAACGCGCGCAAGCACGCGCCGGGCAGCCGGGTGACGGCCGAGCTGGCCGGCCGGCCGGGCGAGGGGCTGCGCATCAGGGTGAGCAACCCGGCGCCGCCCGGCCCGTCGGCGGGGCCCGGCAGCCGGCTGGGCCTGGTCGGCCTGGCCGAGCGCACCAGGATGGCCGGCGGCACCATCAGCCACACCGTCCGCCACGGGCGGTTCATCCTCGACGCCCGGCTGCCGTGGGAGGCTTGAGCTTGTGACCCGTCTTCGTATGGTGATCGTGGACGACGACCCGATGGTGCGCACGGGGCTGCGCCTCATCCTGGGCGGCGAGCCCGACCTCGAGCTGGCCGGAGAGGCGGCCGACGGCAGGCAGGCCATGGCCGTCATCCGCGACCTGCGTCCTGACGTCGTGCTGATGGACATCCGCATGCCGCACCAGGACGGCCTCACCACCACCGAGCTGCTGCTCCAGAGCCCTTCCCCGCCCAAGATTCTGGTGCTGACCACGTTCGACGCCGACGACATGGTGCTGCGCGCCCTCCAGCTCGGGGCGCACGGCTTCCTGCTGAAGGACACGCCACCGCCCAAGATGATCGAGGCCGTGCGCGCGTGCGCGCGGGGCGAGCCGGTGTTGTCTCCCAGCGTCGCCCAGCAGGTGATCGCGGCCGCCACCGGCAGGCACGACCCGCGGCGACCGCAGGCGCTGGAGGAGCTGTCCCGGCTGACCGACCGGGAGCGGGAGGTCGCCGTCGAGATCGCCAAGGGCGGCTCCAACACCGAGATCGCGGCCGACCTCTGCGTGAGCGTGGCCACGGTCAAGGCCAACATCACGCGCATCTTCGCCAAGCTCGGCACCGACAACCGGGTTCACGTGGCCATGAAGGTGCGCGACGCGGGACTGGTCTGAATGCCGCTGGACACCGACCGGATGCTCGCCGCGCTGACCGCGTGGAGCCTGCCGGTGGCCTCCGCCGAGCCGCTGCCCGGCGGCTGGAACTCCGTCACCTGGCTGGTCCGCACCGCCTCCGGCACGCGCTACGTCGCCAAACTGTCCGACGTGGGGTCCGCCACCGCCTTCCTCGGCGGTCTGCGGGTGGCGGCCCGCGCGGAGCAGGGCGGGCTGGCCAGCGGCGCCCCCGTCCCCCTGCCCGGCGGCCGCCTGGCCGCGGACCTGGACGAGGGGCTGCTGGCCCTGCTGCGCTATGTCCCCGGCCGCTCGCCGGACGCCTCCTCGGCGGACGACCTGCACCGGATGGGGGCCGTGCTGGCCCGCGCGCACCACGCGCTCGGCAACGACATCGCCGACGTCGGCAAGCAACATCGGTGGCCGTGGCCGTGGGCGAGCGACTGCCTGCGCGAGCTGCCGATGGAGCCGCACGTCCGCACGATGGCGGCGCGCGTGCTGGAAGAGGCGCGCGAGGCCGCGCCGCACCTGCGCGCCGGCGTGGTCAACGGCGACCCCGGCCTCGACGGCTTCCGCCTCAGCACACGCTCGCCCGGGGAGGACGGCCTGGTCGACTGGGGGGCGGTCCTGCAGGCCCCCATCCTGTACGACCTCGCGTGCACCGCCGTGCTGACCCGCGACACGCCCCACGCGATCCGGCACATCGTGGCCGGCTACCGTGCCGTCGACCCGGCCATCGACGACGAGCTGCCCCATCTGGGCACGTTCGTCCGGCTGCGCTGGATGGCCCACGCGATCTACTTCTCCGACCGCATCGAGCGTGGCCTGCTCAGGGGCGTCACCAGCGCGGCGGGCAACGAGGAGGGGCTTGAGGAGGCGTACGCCGGCATGCGCGGCCGCTGACGCGCCGGTCCTAGGACGGAGGGCCGCTCAGCAGCGTGTCGAGGAAGAGCCTTCGGTAGCGGAGGGCGTCGACGCCGAGCGCCACGTCGACGCCGTGCGCCGGCCCGGACAGCCCGTGGGCCGCGTCCTCGCCCGGCAGCGCCCGCCGGTCCACCAGCGTCTGGCCCCTGCTGTATCCGGGGGCGAGCTCCACGCTCACCGGCAGCAGCTCGGTGGTCAGGCCCTCGGGGTCCGCCACCGCGCACACCGCTCCGGCGTCGCCGAGCAGCCCGTCGCCGTTCACCCGAGGATCGGCCCCGCACAGGGCGATCTGGTGCCGCAGCAGCAGGCCCGCCAGGCGGCTGCCCGGCTCCTCGTGCCCGAGCAGCTCCGCGCACGTGGGCGCGTCCACGGAGACGTGGTAGAAGACGTCCAGCCCGTACATCGTCACCGGCACCCCGGCGTCCACCACGATCGCGGCCGCTTCCGGGTCGTGCCACACGTTGAACTCGGCGACGGGGGTGGCGTTGCCGGTCGAGGCGCTGCCTCCCATGAAGACCAGCCGCTCGATGTTGCCGGCGACCTCCGGATAGGCCCGCAGCAGCAGGGCCAGGTTGGTGAGCGGGGCCAGGCCCACCACGACGACGGGCTCGGGGGCGCCGAGGATGGTGTCGCGCAGCAACTCCACGGCCGGCACCCCGGCCGTTTCCGGGGCCGGCTTCCGGGCCGAAGCGGGCAGCCCGAGGTCGGCGAGGCCGTCGGTGCCGTGGATGTGGCCGGCGTCGCGGGCCGGCCCGATGAGCGGGCGTTCCGCGCCCGCGCTCACCGGCACGTCCGGCGCGCCGGCCGCGTCAAGGACCTTGAGCGTGTTGGCGACCACCTGGCCGAGGCCCGTGTTGCCGGCCACGCACGTCACCGCGCGCAGTCGCAGCTCCGGATGGCGTACGGCGAAGAGGAGGGCCAGCGCGTCGTCCACGCCGGTGTCCACGTCGAGAATCAGGTCCTTCATCCCATTCCTTCCTCGATGCACCTTGACAGGTGCACGCACACCATCCCACCATGTCCTATCTGCCCCATGAGGTCTAGACGTCTACCCTCCACCGGAGCACACCGTGACGGACGTCCCACCCACCAGCCCATCCACCGGCCCCTCCACTGGCGCTTCGACCCGCGCCGTGCCGTGGAAGCTCACCGCTGCCACGATCGTCGGCAACACCATCGAGTTCTACGACTTCACCATCTACGGCACCCTCACCGCGCTGGTCTTCGGCCGGCTCTTCTTCCCCACGTCCGACCCACTCGCGGGGACGCTGCTCGCGTTCGGCACGTTCGCCGTCGGCTTCGTGTCACGCCCCCTCGGCGGCGTGCTCTTCGGGCACCTCGGCGACCGGCTGGGCCGCAAACCCACGCTCACGTGGAGCCTCGGCGTGATGGGCACCGCCACGTTCCTCATGGGGTTGCTGCCGACGTACGCCGACATCGGCGTCTGGGCGCCCATCCTGCTCACGTTCCTGCGATTCTGCCAAGGGCTGGGCATCGGCGGCGAATGGGGTGGCGCGGTCAGCCTCATGGTCGAGAGCGCGCCCCCGTCCAGACGCGGGTGGTACGGCAGCCTCGTCCAGACCGGCAGCGGCTTCGGCATCATCCTGTCCAGCCTCACCCTCACCACGCTGCTGGCCACGCTCGGCACCGGCGAGCTGCTGGCCTGGGGCTGGCGCATCCCGTTCCTCGTCAGCGTGGTCCTGGTCGGCGTGGGCGTCGTAGTGCGCCTGCAGATCCAGGAGTCGCCCGAGTTCCGCGAGGTCAAGGCCGAGGAGCGGGTCGAGCGGGCGCCGGTGTGGCAGACCGTGCGGGAACACCCGCGCACGATCGCGCTGGCGATCGGCATGTACGTCGCCATCGCCGCCTTCGGCTTCGTCATCGGCGTGTTCGTGATCTCGTACACCGTCCAGGAGCTGGGACTGTCGCGGGAGCTGGCGGTCACCGCCAACCTGGTCAACGGGGTCTTCTACGTGATCGGCATCCTGGTGGCGGGGGCGTTGTCCGACCGGATCGGCAAACGCAGGACGTACCTGCTATGCGGGCTGCTGCTGATTCCGGCCCCGTTCCTCTACTTCGCGCTGCTCGACACCCGGTCGATCCCGCTGATCCTCGCGGGCAGCGTGTTCGTCGGCCTGGTCAGCGGCCTGCCGTACGGCGTGCAGGCGGCGCTGTTCTGCGAGCTGTTCCCCGCCAGGCTGCGCTACAGCGGCATCTCGCTCGGCTTCCAGGTCGCGACCGTGCTGGGCGGGGCGCTCGCGCCGACCGTCGCCTCGCTGCTGTTCGCGGCGGCGGAGCACAGCTGGGCCATCTCGGCCTACATCGCGGGACTCGCCGTGATCATGGTCCTCTGCACCCTGGCCGTACGGCCGTACCCGGAGACGACGAAAGGCATCGACGGATGACGAACCGGCCGAACATCGTGCTGGTCATGGTCGACCAGCTGGCCGCGCGCTGGCTGGAGCAGGCCTGGCAGGGCGTGGTCGACCTGCCGAACCTGCGGGCGCTGGCCGAGGGCGGTGTGCGGTTCCGCAACGCGTTCACACCCAACCCCGTCTGCGCTCCGGCCCGCGCCACCGTCGCCACCGGGCTGACCAGCCAGGGGCACGGCGTCACCGAGTGCGGCTACGACCTCGATCCGGCCCTGCCCACGTTCATGCGCACGCTCCAGCGGGGCGGGTGGCGTACGGGCGCGTTCGGCAAGCTGCACCTGCGGACGCAGATCGGCGGTGTTCACCCCGACTATCGCCCTTACGGGTTCGACGTCACCCACATCACCGAGGACCCCCGCGCGGGCGAGTGGCTGGACTGGGTGCGCGAGCACTACCCCGAGCACTACCGCGCGGCGCTGTCCACCGTCTGGATGACGATGATCCCCGAGCTGCGCGCGTACGGGCCGGAGCGGCGCGACCTGGTGGCCGAGATCGAGGCCGCCCAACGGGAGTTCCCCGACTCCACCGGCGAGGCGTACACGCTGCCGTTCCCCGCCGAGATCTCCCAGACCAGCTGGATCACCGAGCGCGCGTGCGCCTTCATCCGCGGCACCGAGGCCGAGCGGCCGCTGTTCGCGCACGTCAGCTACGTGCAGCCGCACAACCCCTTCGCGCCGCCCGCCGGCTACCTGCGGCACGTACGGGCCGAGAGCATCCCTGCCCCGCTGCCCGCGGAGTGGCGCTCCGGCGGGCCCGCCTACTTCGACCGGGAGCAGTACCGGCAGGCCTCCTACGACGTCGACGACTGGAAGAGCCACCGGCTGCACTACTTCGCCGACCTGGCACACCTGGACGAGCAGCTCGGGCGGCTGGTGGACTGCCTGCGCGAGACGGGGCGGCTCGCCGGCACGTACGTGATCTTCACGTCGGACCACGGCGAGCTGCTGCACGACCACGGGCTGGTCGGCAAGTGGGAGCGCCACTACGACACCTGCATCCGCGTCCCGCTCATCGTCTCAGGACCTGGCCTGAGCCCCGGCGTGCGCTCCGAGCTGGCCGAGCTGACCGACCTCGCGCCCACCATCCTTGACCTGGCCGGCCTCGAACCCGACCCGCTGGCCCGCCCCCACCTCGGCAACCCGCACGTCCCACGGCGGCTGCCCGCCCTGCCGGGCGCCTCGCTGCTGCCCCTGTGCCAGGGCCTGGACCTCGACTGGCGCACCGCGGTCTATGTGCAGAGCAACAACAACCACTGGGAGGCCTCGCCCCGGAGCTGGTCGCGTACGATCCGCACCGCCCGCCACCGCTACACCCGGTATTTCGGCGGGGGCGGCGAGCAGCTCTTCGACCTGGAGGCGGATCCGGACGAGCAGCACGACCTCACCGCCGACCCCGCCGCCGAGCCGATCCGCCAGCGGCTCCACGACGAGCTGCTGGAGCTCGTCGTGCTCGACGGATATCCCAACAGCCCGCGCGGGCTCTACGGCATCGGAACGTGGTAGCGCGGCTCTACAGTAGTCCCGTGATGAAACCGCCCAAGCGAGCCGCCATGGCCGCCCAGGCGATCCGTGAGCTCATCGCGGCGGAGTTCGAGCTGGGCGACCAGCTGCCCTCCGAGGCCGAGCTGGCCCGGCGGCTGGCCGTGAGCCGGGTCACCGTCCGCGAGGCCCTCGGACAGCTCTGGCTCGAAGGCCTCATCTCCCGCCGCTGGGGTGTGGGCACGTTCGTCCGGCAGCGTCCAGGGCCGGCCGCGGGGCCGTTCACCAACGTCTTCGTCGACCTGCACGACATCGGCTCGCTGCCGCACCGGATCGCGGCCACGGGCCGCACGCCGTCGCTTCCCCACGCCCGTGTCGAGCAGGTTCCCGCTCCGCCCGAGGCCGCCGCCGCGCTGGGCCTGGCGCCCGGTGAGCCGATCTGGCGGGTGGAGCGCTGCCTGGCGATCGACGGCACGCCCGCGATCGTGCTCTACGACCATGTCCCGCTCCGGGTCAACGGCGTCCCGTTCGACCCCGGGCCGGTGACGCAGATGGGGGGCGACTTCCCCACGCTCGTGCACGCCACCGGCACCCGCATCGTCAGGGACGAAGCCCGGCTGGAGGCGGCGCCGGCCGGCGAGGGCGTGGCGACGCTGCTCGGCGTCGACGCGGGGTCGCCGGTCCTGTGCACGCGGCAGACCAGCCACGCCGACACCGGCACGGTGGTGTTGTCGACCCGCTGCTACTACCGGCAGGAGGTCTTCTCGATCCTGCTGGTGCGCACGGTGCCCTACTGACGCCGTGCCGCCCTGCGCCTGCGCTGTGCTAGCCGGGCGGCTCGACGGGGTTGAGCACGTCGTGGGTGCGCAGCCGGCCGCACATGCCCCACCTGGTCTCCGGACTCTGCGGCGACTCCAGGAGCGCCGACGCGCGCAGGTGCGCGCCGTCGCCGCGGGCCAGGGCGTCGAGCACGGCGGCGGTGTGGCGGGTCTCCTCGGCGACCGTGCGCTCCCAGGTCTCGCGCCAGGCCGCGACCGAGGGCCGCACCAGCGCCACCGCGTGGTCGTAGAACCGCTCCAGCGGGCCGCGGTCGCCGTCGGCGGCGCTGCCGGCCAGGGCGCGGAAACCCTGGACGGCCAGCTCGCGCCGGCGCATCGCGGCCGTCTCCATCGTCTCCGCCTGCTCGCCGGCGGGCAGGGTGGCCGCGGCGCGGTAGCGTTCGGGGTCGGCCGTGATCTCGGACGGAAACGTCATGACCGCGTCGCCCGCCTCGGGCAGGCCCGCGTTCGCCATCACGACCACGACCTGCAGGCCCCCGCGGTTGATCGCCCGGTGGACCGTGCCCGGGGTGAACCACACGGTCGATCCCGCGACCAGCTCCGTCTCCCTGAAACCGTGCGTGTCGAGGGTCTGCAGCGCTCCATTCCCGCCGATCACGACGTAGCCCTCGGTGGAGGCGGTGTGCAGGTGCGGGGTGCCGCCTTCCAGGCCGTCGGCGCACGCGCCGGTGTAGACCGACAGCCGGGTGACGGACGTGCCGCCGGGGAACGGCGCGGGCATCATGCGCTCCTCTCGCCGAACGACGTGGTGCTGCCCCGGACGATGAGCGTGGTGGCGAGCTCGATGCGGGTGCCCGCGGGGCCACGGGGGTGGGTCAGCTCCTCGGAGACGAGCCGGACCGCCTCGTTGGCCATGTCGTCGAGCGGCTGGCGAACGGTGGTGAGCGGCGGCGAGAGCATCTCGCACACCATCGAGTCGTCGAACCCGACGACGGACAGCTCGTCGGGCACGCGGACGCCGCGCTCGGTGGCCGCCTGGTAGACGCCCGCGGCCTGCAGGTCGTTGGCCGCGAAGACGGCGCTGGGCGGGTCGTCACGGCCGAGCAGCCGCGCACCGTAGTCCTTGCCGCCGGTGACCAGGAAGTTGCCGTAGTGGGTGAGCCCCGGGTCAGGGTCGATGCCGAACGTCCGGTGGGCGGCCAGATAACCCTCGTAGCGGTCGAGTGTGCACTGCGCGTCGAGCGGGCCGCCGATGAAGCCGATCCGGGTGTGCCCGAGCTCCAGGAGGTGGGTGGTGGCCATGACGCCGCCCAGCCAGTTGGTGGCGCCGACGGTGGAGATGCGCGGGTCGCGCTGGCCCGCGGGGTCGAGCAGCACCAGGGGCACGTGCAGCAGCTCCTCGATCGCCTCGATCTCCCGCTGGTCGGCCCGGGTCAGCACCAGCACGATGCCGTCGGTGCCGCGCTTGCGGACCGTGCCGATCCAGCGCCGCAGGTCGAAGTCGTGCCGCGCGGAGGAGGTCACGACGAGCGAGAACCCCCAGCGCGCCGCCGCCCGCTCCGCCCCCCTGATGAGCACCTCGGCCCACGGCGAGCCGAGCCCGTCGATGAGCAGGTCGACCAGGCCGACCCTGGGCGAACTCGGCGGGCGCGGGGTTTCGTAGCCGAAGACCCTGACCGCTTCAAGGACCTTGTCCCTGGTGGCGGCGGAGACATGTTTCTTGCCGCTCAAGACCTTGGAGACCGTCGGCACCGACACTCCGGCGGCCGCCGCGACGTCGGCCAGCGTGGCTCGCGGCGCTTGGGGCACAGGACCTCCCGTTGCCGTGGGTGCCGGTGTCCGGCCGGCACCTGCGAGTTGTTTTCGGAAAATGCCCACACCCGGCATGCCGCCAGCTGACCTGGTGATATCAGGGAGCTGCCGTTGCCTTATAAGGCTGTTGACATGGGTGCAGCTCGGAGCCTACCGTAACGGATCGGCAATGTCACCGTAACATTTCGGAAAGTCATCCGGAAACTTTCCGATGCGCATCAGGGCACGTTTGGCGGAGCGCGCCGTGATCCGGCAGGCCGTCTGTTAGTGCCATCTACCGATGGAGGTCTCCATGCCACGAACGAGGGTGTATGCCTGCACAAGGTGAGCAGCCGGAGGCCGCGGCGCTCCGGGTCGAAAACCTGCCGGCGGAGATGTCGCTCGACGAAAAACTCGCCCAGCTCGTCGGCCTGTGGCTGAACGTCAACCGGGAAGAAGGCGTCGTCGCGCCGCTGCAGGACGCGATGCAGGGCGACGAGGAGGAGTTCGAGGCGTTCGCCCGCCACGGGCTCGGCCACGTCACCCGCCATTTCGGCACCACGCCCGTCGAGCCCGCGCAGGCGAGCGCCGAGCTGGCCGAGCGGCAGCGCTGGCTGCGCGACCACACCCGGCTGGGCATCCCCGCAATCGCGCACGAGGAGTGCCTGACGGGACTGGCGGCCTGGCGGGCGACGACCTATCCCGTGCCGCCCGCGTGGGGCGCGACGTTCGACCCCGCCCTCGTGGAGGAGATGGGCCGCAGGATCGGGGCCTCCATGCGGGCGCTCGGCGTGCACCAGGCCTGGCCCCGGTGCTCGACGTGATCCGCGACCAGCGGTGGGGCCGGGTCGAGGAGTGCATCTCCGAAGACCCGTACGAGGTCGCGACCATCGGCGCGGCCTACGTGCGCGGCCTGCAGTGCGCGGGCGTGATCGCCACGCTCAAGCACTTCGTCGGCTACTCCAACTCCCGCGCCGGCCGCAACCTCGCCCCCGTGCACGCGGGCCCCCGCGAGGTGGCCGACACGCTGATGTTCCCCTTCGAGGTCGCCGTGCGAGACGCGCGGGCGGGCTCGGTCATGAACTCCTACGCCGAGATCGACGGCATCCCGATCGCCGCCGACGCCCACTACCTCACCCGGGTCCTGCGCGACGAGTGGGGCTTCGACGGCACGGTGGTGGCCGACTACTTCGCGGTGGCCTTCCTGCACACCCTGCACGCCGTGGCCTCCGACGCCGAGGACGCGGCCGTGCAGGCGCTCAGCGCGGGCATCGACGTTGAGCTGCCCACCGGGGTGGCCTACCTGGAGCCGCTGAAGCGGGCCGTGACCTCGGGACGGATCCCGGAGTCGCTCGTCGACCGGGCGCTGCGCAGGGTGCTGACGCAGAAGGCGGCGCTCGGCCTGCTCGACGACGGGTACGAGCCGCGCGGGTCCGGCCCGATCGACCTCGACGACCCGGAGTCCCGTGGCCTGGCGCGGCGCCTGTCCGAAGAGTCGATCGTGCTGCTGGCCAACGACGGTGTGCTGCCGCTCGGCCAGGCCGCGGGCAGGCGCGTCGCGGTCGTCGGCCCGAACGCTGGCAGCGTCGCGGCGCTGTTCGGCTGCTACTCCTTCGTCAACCACGTGCTGCCGCACTCCCCCAGCGTGGAGACCGGCATCGCTGCGCCCACGGTGCTCGACGCGCTGCGGGAGGAGCTGCCCGAGGCCGTGATCCGGGCCGAGCAGGGCACGGGGGTGGACGACGGCGATCGCTCGGGGATCGCCGCCGCCGCCCACCTGGCCGCCGGGTCCGACGTCGCGATCCTCGTGCTCGGGGACCGGTCGGGGCTGTTCGGGAGGGGCACCTCCGGCGAGGGCTGCGACGTGGAGACGCTCGACCTGCCCGGCGCGCAGCAGGAGCTCGCCGACGCGGTCATCGCCACGGGCACGCCGGTCGTGGTGGTGCTGATGACCGGCCGCGCGTACGCGGTGCCGCGGATCATCAGGGACGCCGCCGCCGTCGTGCAGGCGTACTTCCCCGGCGAGGAAGGGGCCCGCGCCATCGCCCGGGTCCTCAGCGGCGCCGTGAACCCCTCGGGCCGGCTGCCGATGAGCATGCCGCGCTCGACCGCCGGCCAGCCCTACAGCTACCTGCACCCCAAGCTGGGGGCGGCCGGCTCGGTCAGCACCATCGACCCGGCTCCCGAGCTGGCCTTCGGCCACGGGCTGAGCTACACCCGCTTCTCCTACGAGAACCTGACGGCCGGCGGGCAGGTCCGGGCCGGCGGGCAGGTCCGGGCCGGCGAGCCGATCCGGTGCTCGGTCGTCGTGCGCAACGCGGGCGAGCGGCCGGGCGCCGAGGTGGTCCAGCTGTACGCCTCCGACCGGATCGCCTCGGTCACCCGGCCGCTCGCCCAGCTCGTCGGCTACGCCAGAGTCGAGCTGGAGCCCGGTGAGAGCGCGACGGTGGGCTTCGACGTGCCCGCCCGGCTGCTGGCGTTCACCGGCAGGGACGGCCGGCGCGTCGTTGAGCCCGGCGAGGTGGGCGTGTCGGTGCGCCGCTCCGCCGCCGACGTGGTGGCCGAGGCGAGCGTGCTGCTGACCGGGCCCGTACACGAGATCACCGGGGACGAGCGGCGGCTGACCACCGTGTCCGTCGAGAAGGGGCGGCCGTCATGAGGATCGCGATCGTCGGCACCGGCGGCATCGCCGGCATCCACGCCGCCGCCGTGTCGGCGCTGGGCGAGCCGGCGCGGATCGTCGCCGCCGTCGACATCGACGCCGGCCGGCTGGACACGTTCGCCGCCAGGTGGGGGGTGCCCGAGCGCTACACGCGCGTCGAGGACCTCATCGAACGCTCCGAGTGCGACGTCGTGCACCTGTGCTCCCCTCCCGGCCTGCACCGCGACCAGGCCGTGGCGGTGCTGGAGCGGGGCTGGTCGGTGATGTGCGAGAAGCCGCCGGCGCTGTCGCTGCGCGAGTTCGACGAGATCGCCGCGGCCGAGGCGCGCAGCGCCGGCTCGTTCGGCACCGTCTCGCAGCACCGGTTCGGCGCCCGCGCGGTCGCGCTGCGCGAGGCGATCGCCCGCGACGACTTCGGGCCGCTGCACCTGGCGCTCTGCAACACGCTGTGGTTCCGTCCCGACTCCTACTTCGCGGTGCCGTGGCGCGGCACCTGGGAGTCGGAGGGCGGCGGGCCCACCATGGGCCACGGCATCCACCAGATGGACCTCATGCTGTCCCTGGCCGGCCCTTGGGAGTCGGTGCGCGCCACGGCGGGCCGCAAGGCGCGGCCGACCCAGACGGAGGACTTCTCGACCGCGGTGGTGACCCTGGCCTCGGGAGCCACCCTGGTGATCGTCAACAGCCTGCTGTCCGCCCGCGAGACCAGCTACCTGCGTTTCGACTTCGCCGGCGGCACCGTCGAGCTGGAGCACCTGTACGGCTACGGCGACGACTCCTGGCGCTTCACCCCCGCCCCCGGCGACCCGGACGCCGAGTCACGCTGGAACACGCTGCCTCCCGGCGCGCCCTCCGGCCACTCGGCCCAGTTCGCGGCCGTCGCCGAGGCCCTGCGCTCCGGCGCGCCGATGCCGGTCACGACGGCGCAGGCCCGCCCGACCCTCGAGCTCATCGCCGCCGTCTACGCCTCCGCCTTCACCGGCCGGGAGGTGGCGCGCGGCGAGCTGACCGAGGGATCCTCGTTCTACTCCTCCATGGGAGGCCCCCGGGCCCCGAGGCTCACGACCGAAGGGACCGCCTGATGACCGAACCCGTGGACGGCTTGCGGCTCACCGACGAGCGCGGGCGCGCGCTGACGCTCACCAGCGGCGGCGTCGACCTGTTCCGCTACGTGTACGGCCCGTGGGACCGGCAGCTTGAGTCGCCGCGCCCCTACTTCCACCCGCTGCGCACCCTGTCCGGCCGGCTGGTGTCGCTCTACCGGCCCTGGGACCACGTCTGGCACAAGGGCATCGCCTGGTCGCTGCCGAACGTGGGCACGCAGAACTTCTGGGGCGGCGTCACGTACTACCGCGACCGCGGCTACGTGCAGGCGGACAACAACGGCGCCATCGTGCACAACGGCTTCGACTCGATCAGCAGCGGCGAGGACCGGATGGCCGTCAAGGAGTCGCTGACCTGGGTGGCGAGCACCGGCGAGCCGTGGTTCACCGAACGCCGTTCCTTCGGGGCGCTGCTCGGCAGGGACGGGTGGACGCTGGCGTACGCGACCGAGTTCACCAACGTCTCCGGCGCCACCGTCCCGATCGGCAGCCCCACCACCGAGGGACGGCCCAACGCCGGGTACGGCGGGCTGTTCTGGCGCGGGCCGCGCTCGTTCAGCAACGGCCGCGTCCACATGGACGGCCGCACCGGCGGCGACGAGATGATGGGCGAGCGGGGCACGTGGCTGGCCTACTCCGGTGACCACGACGAGGTGGACGCGAGCTCGACGCTCGTGTTCGTCGACGACGGCCCCAGCGACGAGCCGGTCCAGTGGTTCGTGCGGACGGGGATCTTCGCGTGCGTCTGCCCCGCGCCGTTCTTCGACGTCGTACGTCCGGTGGAGCCGGGCGCGTCGCTGGCCTTCCGCTACGCGGTCACCATCGCCGACGGCGACACCGGCGCGGACGGCGCGGCCCGCATCGCCGCGGACACGGCCGGCGTCACCTCACGCCTCCTCTGACCGGCGTCTCACCGGTCCCTCTCTCCAGCATGCCCCCATCTCACGGGAGTTCCTGACATGACTCGCATGGACGCGTTCCGGACTCGCGTCGGCGGATTCGCCTTCGGCGGCGACTACAACCCCGAGCAGTGGGAGCCCGACGTGTGGCGGGAGGACGTCCGCCTCATGCGCGAGGCCGGCGTCAACACCGTCAGCCTGGGCGTCTTCGCGTGGGCCTCACTGGAGCCCGAACCGGGGACGTACACGTTCGGCTGGCTGGACGACGTCATGGACCTGCTCCATGAGCACGGCATCAGCGTCAACCTGGCCACGCCGACGGCGGCGCCGCCCGTCTGGCTCACGCACCTGCATCCCGAGGTGTTCCCCATCATGGCCGACGGGGAGCCGTTCGGCTTCGGCAACCGCCTGCACTACGATCCGTCGTCGCCGATCTACCGCGAGTTCGCCGCCCGCATCACGACCATGCTGGCGGAGCGGTACTCGTTCCATCCCGCGCTGGCGATGTGGCACATCAGCAACGAGTACGGCCCGACGGCGTACAACGAGACCGCGTCGGTCGGCTTCCGCCGGTGGCTGCGGCGCAGGTACGGCGACCTGGACACGCTGAACGAGGCGTGGACCACCCGCTTCTGGGGCCAGCTCTACACCGACTGGGACCAGATCGAGGTGCCGAACATCCCGCGGACCTGGATGAATCCGGCCCGCAAGCTCGACTTCAAACGTTTCACCTCCGACGCGCTGCTGGAGTGTTATCTGGCCGAGCGGGACATCGTGCGCTCGTTCCGCGATGACGTGCCGGTGATGACCAACTTCATGCGTTTCTTCCGGCACGCCGACTACTGGCGGTGGGCGCCGGAGGAGGACGCGGTCGCGCTCGACATCTACCCCAACCCGGCCGAGGCCGACTCGCACGTGTCGGCGGCCTTCAACTACGACCTGTTCCGCTCGCTCAAGGGCGGGCAACCGTGGATGCTGATGGAGCAGTCGAGCAGCGCGGTCTGCCAGTGGAAGCTCAACGTCGTCAAGGAGCCGGGGCGGATGCGGCTGGGCTCGCTGCAGGCGGTGTCGCGGGCGGCCGACTCGGTGATGTTCTTTCAGTGGCGGGCCAGCCGGGGCGGGCACGAGCGCTTCCACTCGGCGATGTTGCCGCACTCGGGCCCCGATTCGCGCACGTTCAAGGAGATCGTCGAGCTCGGCCGCGAGATGAAGCTGCTGGCGCCCGTGGCCGGGACGACCTCGCGCGCGGAGATCGCCGTGCTGTTCGACTGGGACGGGTGGTGGGGGCTGGAGGAGACGCACGGCCTGCCGCGCAGCGACTTCAGCTACACCGACACGGTCATGCGGCACTACACGCCGCTGTGGGAGCGGCACCACGCGGTCGACGTGGTGTCGGCGGGGTCGTCGCTGGACGGGTACAAAGTGCTGGTGGTGCCCAACGCGTACCTGATCGGCGACGTGGGCGCGGAGCGTATCCGGGCCTTCGCCCGCGACGGCGGCACGATCGTCATGTCCTTCTTCTCGGGCGTGGTCGACGACTGCAACCGGGTACGGCCCGGTGGGTATCCCGGCGCGTTCCGCGAGCTCATCGGCGCGAAGATCGACGAGTACTGGCCGGCGCGCCCGCACGAGGTGTTCACCGTGAGATTCGCCGACGGGCGGATGGCCACGTCGACCTGGTGGCGCGACGACCTCCACCTGGAGACGGGCACGGCGCTGGCCGCCTACGCCGACGGGCTGCTCGAAGGCCGGGCCGCGGTGGCCGAGAACCGGTACGGCGCGGGGCGGGTCGTCTACGTCGCGACGCTGCTGGAGCAGGCCGCCCTCGACGCGGTGGTGCTGGAGGCCGTGGAGTCGGCGGGTGTGCGGTCGCGGTTCGAGGGTGTGCCCGCGCACGTGGAGTGCTCGGTGCGGGGGGACGAGACGTACGAGTACGTGTTCCTGCTCAACCACAGCGCGGAGCTGAGCGCGTCCGTCCCCCTCGAAGGGCAGGGGACGGACCTGCTCACGGGGTCGCCGGTGTCGGGCCGGGTGGAGCTGGGGCCGCTGGGCGCGGCGGTGGTCCAGCGGGCTCTGCCGTAACGGCAGGGGGCGCGTCAGCTCGTGCTTCCGCGGAGCCGCCCGACACCCGTCCGAGACGCCGGCCGGCCGTCACCCGACACCCACCGCCCGCCGAGCCCTGACCGAGAGCGTCATGGGCACGGGCGCGCAACCCTCGGCGAACCGTTCGAGCGCGAAGCCCGCGTCCAGGAATCCGTGCAGCAGCTCGGGCAGCGGCCAGTGGCTCGCTCCTACCTTGTCGCGCAGCCCCTGGCTGGTCCACGACGCGTTGGTCCGGTGCCGGTCGAGGTAGCCAGGACGGATCACCACCGCGTCCCGGTCGCTCCAGTCGGCGAATCCGCCGACGAAACACGGATGCACCCCCACGTGCACGAGGACCCCGCCCGGCCGCAGCACCCTAGAAATTCCCCTCAGAACACCCATATATCCAGGCATATCGGTGTGGACCATGACCGAGACGACCGCCGGCAGGACTCCGTCGCGGAACGGCAGCCGCTCGGCGTCCCCGCGCACGACCGGCAGCCGGGAACGCGCGTACCCCAGCATGCCCGCCGACAGGTCCATGCCCACCGGCGTCCACCCGAGCTCACTGAGCAGTCCGGCGTACGCGCCCGTGCCGCATCCGGTCTCCAGGCACGGCCCGCTCCCCTGCCCGAGCAGCTCGCGGATCGAACGCCGGATGCGGAGCCGGTCGTCTCCGTCGCGGGGCATGAACTCCCGCTCGTACCAGTCGGCGATCTCGTCATATGCCGCTTCCATGACCCCATTGACCCGCACTTCACCTGCCGCGACGAGACCTTTCGCCGACGGCGTCACGATTGCCCGAGGAGCGGAAACCCGAAATCCCGTCGTGATCCCCGTACCTCACGTGATATCCCTGGCCAGTGATGATCGCCAAGGAACTGCGCGTGTCCGCGTACACCATCTGCGTGGGGGACGGGCAGATTCTCCTGGCCCGCTGGGTCGGCCCCGCCGGCGAGCGGCTCTGGACGCTGCCCGGCGGCGGCCTCGACCACGGCGAGGACCCGGTCGACGCCGCGATCCGCGAGGTGGAGGAGGAGACCGGCTACACCGTCGCCATCGACGCCCTGCTCGGCATCAGCACCCTGCACCGCCCCTACCCGCGGGCCACCCAGCGCCAGGCCGACTTCCACGCCCTGCGCGTCGTGTACGAAGGCCACATCACCGGCGGCACGCTGCGCCACGAGATCGGCGGCAGCACCGACCGGGCCGCGTGGATCGCCCTGGCCGACGTCACCGGCCTGGAGCGATCCGAGGTCGTGGACGCCGGCCTCGCCCTCCACCGCGTACGGCCGCCACACGGCAGGGTGAGCGCCCCCTGACCTCGCTCACCCGGCGCGGCCGCCGCTCCCCCGGCGCCGGAGCTCAGGACACGGCCCTCCTGACGAGCTCCCGGAGCGCCGCCTCACCGGCTTGGCTCAACGTGGTCAGGGCGAAAGCCGCCGGCGTCACCGAGATTCGCCTCCGCGGTGAATCCCAGCGACGAGTAGCGCTCCTCGTCCCCTGGCCGCCGCGGAAGAGGCACACCACCTTGCCGTCCTTGGCGTAGGCGGGCCGGCCGTCCCACGGCTTCGGGGCCGGGGCGGCGGCCGTGACGATGGCGTGGACGCGCTCATCGGCCGCATGCTCCTTTGCCGGTCGTCGTGCTGATGGCAGCGCCTTCCTGATCCGTCGTCATCGCCAGGCCACCTGCTCGTCCTTCAGCCGGAAGCCTGGTTGGGGCTCAGTGCACCACTTCCCACCAGAAGCCGTCCGGGTCGGTGAAGGAGCCGCGATACCGGCCCCCAGATATCTCCGCGGCGGCGACGGTGACCCGCCCGCCGGCGGCGGCCGCGGCCGCCAGCAGGGCATCGACGTCCGCACGGGACTCCGCCGTGTGGGTGAGGACCATCGCGGGGAAGCCGTCGCCGTCCTTGCCGGTGCCCGCGTCCCTCGCCAGGACGCCGCGTTCCATCAGGCAGAGCCTGGCCGCCGCCTTGGCGGGATGGAAGTCGATGTACTTGTTGCCGTAGTCCCGGTCGGCCGTCATCCCGAGGGCTTCGTAGAAGGCCCTGGACGCCTTCGGGGTGGCGACGCCCAGGATGACCGTGGTCTCGGCCGGCAGCGGGGCTTCCGCCGCGGGGCCGGTGTCCTTGCCGGTGGCCGCCGCCAGCTTCCAGAGGGCGCCGTCCGGCGCCCGGAACACCCCGGAGAACGAACCGAACAGCGCCTTCCTCGCTGGTTTGACAACCTCCGCGCCGCCCCGCACGGCGGCATCCATCAGCGTCCTGACCTCGGTGGGCTGGTTGACGGTGTAGGTCAGCAGGTAGCCGCGGAATCCGGAGGTCACCGGATCCGCGCCGGCGTCCGCGGCGAGGCTGCCGGTCGCGGCCACATCGAGGCGCGCGGTGCCGTGCAGGTCGAGGCTCACCGCGTCACCGTCGCCGGTGACGGCAGGGGAGAGCGCGGTGGCGTAGAACGTGCCCGCGGCGGGCACCTCGGGCGCCCCGAGGGTGACGACGTCGAGTGTGAGGACCATGTGTGACTCCTTGGACCTGGTGCATCCGGTGCTGCCGGGCATACGATCGATCTCGTACGGCGACGGACCCGCGGCGCTCAGCGCAGCTCCTGGATGCGGATCATGTTGCCGGCGGGGTCGCGGAAGGCGCAGTCACGCACCCCGAACTGCTGCTCGATCGGCTCCTGGATGACCTCCGCGCCACTGGCCACCACCCGCGCGAAGAAACCGTCGAGATCGTCGGTGGCCAGCAGGATGCCGGCGTAGGTGCCCTTGGCCATCATCTCGGCGATGGTGACGCGCTCGGCGTCGGTGATCCCGGGGTCGGCGGCCGGCGGCTGCAGGACGATGGACGTGCCGGGCTGGCCTGCGGGGCCGACCGTGATCCAGCGCATCCCGTCGTAGCCGACGTCGTCGCGCACCTCGAAACCGAGGACGTCGCGGTAGAAGGCCAGGGACGCGTCCGGGTCGTCGTGCGGCAGGAAACTCGCGTGAATGGTGACGTTCATGCACGTCACCCTAGGTGCGCCTGGAAGGCGCACGCTTCTCGATTCCTGATCGGTTCACGCCCACACCGTAGCCTTGCCGTCATGGCAACCAACGAGCCGTCGCGTACCCTCCAGCAGCGCACGCACGACGTGCTCGGCAGGCTGGAACGGGAGATGGACGTCTGGGTGGCGTCAGCTGACGCGGACGGTGTGCCGTACCTCGTGCCGTTGTGGTTCGCCTGGCACGAGCGGGCGGTCTGGCTGTCGACCAGGGCCACGAACCCCACCGGGCGCAACTTGCGCGACGGCGGCCGGACGCGGCTGGCCTTCGCCGACACTCAGGACGTCGTGCTCATCGACGGCGATGTGGAAACGTACGCCGCGCACGAGGTGGCGGAGGCGACAGCCGGGACGTTCGGGAAGAAGTACGGCTGGGATCCCCGCAAGCAGGACCCGCCATACACGTTCTTCAAGGTCCGGCCGCGCGGGATACAGGCATGGCACGGGGAACACGAACTCTCCGGGCGGACCCTGATGCGAGTGGGCGTCTGGGTGGTCGAGGCATGACCGCCCAGGGACGACGCCCTTGCGGACACTCTGATGGGTCAGGGCGCCTGCGACAGGACGAAGTCCTCATACCTTCGGGCACCCGCATGCCACCCGACACCATCCACTGCACGCGCCCGGCCCCGGTCAACGCCAGGGTCGCGCGATACCCCAGCTCGACGTCCGCCCGGTCGAAGCGCCCGCCCGCCCCCGCCAGGTAGTCCTCCAGCGGATCCACGAACGGGACCGATCCCCGTGGGCGGCACGGGAACGGGACCCGGGACGCGGGGAACGGGGGCCCGTGGGAGGGAGCGGTGGGCGAACTCGAAGGTCATCCGGCGGCGGACCCGGCGTGGGTCACGGCGAGGCCAACCACCGGCCGGTAGGCGGCCACCTGTTCCGGGGTCCATGCCTCAGGTCCGTTCAGCGCCTCGTCGGTGACGATCCGGTAGATGAGCGCGCGTACCAGCATCTGCCCCCATTCAGGCAGGTGTGCCCACCGCTCGGCCAGCGCGGGCGAGGCGCCGTACCAGCACAGTGCGTCCACGACCGCGACCGCCGCCGCCCAGGACGGCGGGCGCCAGTAGACCGGCCAGTCGATGATCGCCGGTGGCAGGCCGGCGGCGAACAGCACGTTGCCGGGCAGATCTCCGTGGACCGCCTGCGACGGGAGATCCACCGGCCGCCGGGCCCGTACGAGCGGCTCCAGCAGCCCGGCCGCTCCGGACGGGCCGGCCGCTCCGGACGGGCCGGGGAGTTCCTCCCACGCCACGCGGTCCCCGTAAGTCCAGGGCTCGTCACGGACGTCCAGGAACGCGGGGCAGGACAGGTGGGCGATCGCCTCGTGGAAGGCGGCCCCGGTGCTGAGCACGTCGTCCTGCCTGCCCATGTCGGGCTCCCCCGGGACCAGCCGGGCCGCCTCCCACCCGTGCGCCGCCCACGCGCCGCCGCGCGCCCGCACGGGACGGGCCACGCGGAAGGCGGGCGAGTCAGGCAACGCGGCCAGCACCTCGGCCCGCCACAAAGTCTCCGGCAGGAAGTCCACCTGCTTGACGACCAGGTCGCCGACCCGCCACGCTCCTCCCAGCCAGACCGGCCGCCCCGCGACCCCGTACGCGTCGAGGACCTCCGCAGGAGGACCCTCAGGCGTCACCCCACCCGCAACCGGGCAGGACCCGCCGTCCGGCGCCGAGTCGCCGGCAGGCCCGCTCCGAACCGCCCCCCGGCCGGTGGCCGGTCACGGGGCCGTGGCCCAGGCATGGACGCCGGCCCTGAGCTCGGCCTTCACCTCGTCGGGGGCGAACGACGCGTCGATCGACGCGCGTGCCAGCTCGGCCAGATCGTCGTCGGTGCAGCCGAAGACGTCGCGCAGCCTGGCGTACTCGTCCGCGAGCGCCGTCTCCCCGTCGGTGTTGATCGTGACGGTCAGCCCCGCCGCCCGCAGCCGCGGCAGCGGGTGCTCGGCCAGCGACGGGACGAGGCCGAGCAGGACGTTGGACGTGGGGCAGACCTCCAGCGGGATCCCGCGTCCGCGCACCTCCGCCGCCATGCTGTCGTCGTCGAGGATCCGGATGCCGTGCCCGAGGCGTTCGGCGTGCCCCAGGTCGAGGGCCTCGCGGATGCTGGCCGCGCCGGCCGCCTCGCCCGCGTGGTGGACGAGACGGAGCCCCGCGTCCCTGGCCGCGTCGAGCACCTCGGCGAACGGCGCCAACGGGTGACTCTCGTCGCCCGCCAGCCCCATGCCGAGCACGTTGTCGTAGCGGGTGGCCAGCTTGTACGTGCGCCACAGCCGCTCCACCGGCTGTCGCCTGGAGTGGTCGAGCAGCACCCGGCACTCGACGCCGTAGCGGGCCCTGCCCTCGTCCAGCCCGTCGAGCACCGCCTCCAGCGGCATCTCCGGCTCCCCCACCCGCTCCCCGTGGGAGGCGGCGGTGAAGGTCACCTCGGCGTAGCGGGTGCCCTGCGCGGCTTCGTCCGCGCAGAACTCCACCGCGACACGCCGGAAGTGCTCGGCCGTGCGCAGCAGCTCGCGCACCCGCGCCCGCTGGTCGGCGAACTCCCTGAAGGTGCGGAACACGCCGCCGCGCCCGGGCGTGCCGCCCAGCTCGCGCACGGTCTCAGGGCGTACGGTGCTCTCCAGGTGAACGTGCAGATGCGCTTTGGGCAGTGACCGGACGTCTTTCACGCGCCACAGGCTAGGCCAGACCGCCGCCCGCACGCAGTTCGTTTTCCGGCGTGCGGCTAGTAGTACTTTGTTAGTTCGGGATTTGGTATGAGATGATCGTTGTGTGACTCCGGCTGAGCTGGCTGATGTTCGAGACCGTCTTGAGGACTGCGCGGGTGAGGTGTTCACATCCTTCGTGCGGGAGCAGCGGTCCAACGGCGGGTTGTACCTGCGTGGGCTGATGCTGGACGGTCAGCGTGCACGCGGTCACCGATACCTGCTCGGCCGCGCTGAACTGGCGGTTGTTCCTGCCTGAGCGATGGGACGATGCGCTGGCCGAAGACCAAGCCGAGGCCGCAGTGATCGCCGAGCGGCGGCGGCGCTGTGGCGTCCCCGACGATCAGCGGCATCGTCCCAAGTGGCAGCACGCACTGGACATGCTCGATGAACTGGCCGCCTGGGGGCAGGTCCCGCCGCTGGTGGTGGCCGACGCCGGCTACGGCGATGTGACCGCGCTGCGGCTCGGCCTGACCCTGCGCGGCCTGCCGTACGTGGTCGCCCTCAAGGGCACCACCAGCGCGTATGCCGCCGATGTGGTCCCCGAGACGGTGCCCTACTCCGGCAACGGCCGGCGTCCGGTGGCCAAGTACCGCAGTGCGCCCTCCAGCCTGCGCGAGTTGGCTCTGGCTGCCGGACGCAGCAGTCTGCGCCGGATAGCCTGGCGGCAGGGCACCAAGAAGAGCAAGGGGCCGGAGCCCACCGACTATGGCTGTCCACCCTGCCGGCGGACATCCGGCTGCGGGACCTGGTCCGCCTGGCGAAGATCCGCTGGCGGATCGAGCACGACTACCGCGAGCCCAAGACCGGCCTGGGCCTGACCCACTTCGAGGGGCGTTCCTGGACCGGCTGGCATCGCCACGTCACCCTGGCTTCGGCCGCTAACCTGTTCCTCACTGAACTGCGCTTGACCAGCCCAAAAGCGGCTGGGGCGGCCTGACCTTCTACATCGGTTAGGCATCGCCACAGTCGCCTCCAAGCCCTCCTCTGTTCCGTCGCTGTTCCGTGGGAGCCCGGAATCAGCGGAAAGTGATGCGAGACGTCCACAAGCGTAACTAATGCTCACCGGCATGATCGAGCTGTTCTCGCAGCTGACCATGGGTCGGAGAACATGCAGATATTCGAGGGCACCAACCAGATCCAGCGCCTGGTCATCAGCCGCCACCTGGCAAAGTAGCCCCTGAAATGCATCGGGGCGACGGAGCGACGGTGACAGCGGCCCCTATCGGTGTTCTGCCGGTGGGGGCCGCTGCGATGTCCGCGCCTCGTCAAGCCGTCAGCGGCACCGGGTGGATCTCGTCCGCCTTGTGACCAGCACGCTCGTGGACGCGTTGCACGGCCTCGGCCGAGGGAGCCTCGGACAGGCAGTAGACCTCGCCGGACCCGGGGTCCGCCCAGGCTCGCTTGAAGTGCACGTCTTCCTGGCTCTCGATCGCGAGGTCGGCCTTGTGCGCCTCCATGAACTGCTCGGCCGTGATCCCTTTCATGCCGTGATGGACGTCCATGAATTCGGCCATCTGACTCACCTCTCCAGCTCGCGGATCTCCGACATGCGGATGAATGCGTTCTTTTCACCATAACCCGGACATTTCGGACGTGGCGCGTTCGGGGCCGAGGTCGGTCGCGAACTGGTGGCGTGCCGCAGACGGTCCCGTCGACGGTGATGAGTCGTGAGCCCTTCTCGGCATCGCCACAGCGACCTCCAAGCCTTGCCCTTGTTCCGTCGCTCCCGCGGCTGAGTGATCTGCCGCGTCCGCCACCCGAGCTCGTCAGCGCTTGAGGACGTCGCGCAGTCGTGCGGCGTAAGCACGGGGATGGGTGGTTGCCGTTGTGGCCGCCGGGAAATTCGTGCAGGTCGGTGCCGAGGAGGTCGGCCAGTGCAAGGGCGCACGTGTAATCGAAGACGGTTCGCGGGATGGTCTGCCCGGCGACCGGGACGATGCGGGCCTAGGCGGTGGCCAGGGCGGCGACGTCGACGATGTCGTGGAGGATGGCGGTGAAGTCGCGCTCGACGAAGAAGTCGAAGTTGCGCATCCGCTGGGGCGTCATCGGCTGCGGGACGAGGCCGGCTTCGGCGTCGAGGTTGGCGGGGTCGATTCCGAGCACCTGGGCGACCACCTCGAAGGTCGCACTAAGGCCGTCCCTGCGGTGGATCTCCCGTAGTTCCGCCTCGTGGTGGGCGCGCTGTCCGGCGGGGAGCAGCCGCGGTGTGACGGGCTCGTGCGCGATCAGCATGCTGATCTGGCCGGGGTGACGCAGGATCAGGTGGAAGCCGATCGAGGCGCCGACGCTGCAGCCGAGCATGAGGGCGGGTTCGTCGGTAAGTTCGGCGAGTAGCCGGTGCACGTCGTCGGCGTGCTGGGCGAGGGCCACGCCCTGGGCGGGGCCGGTCAGGGCGCTGCGGGGCAGGCCGCGGCGGTCGTAGGTGATGACGGTGTGGTCGTCGGTGAACTGGTCGACGAGGTCGGCGCTGCGGCCGGCGTCTATATCTTGGCTCACATGAACGGAGTCCGCGAGGCCGGCGCCGTCATCACCGAACCCGACCCCGCGACCGCCGCCGGCTCCTCATCCGGCCCGCACCCCAGATCTCCGACCGTGTGGGACAGGTCCGCGCGACCTCCATCGACGCCGCCCTGGCCAAAGCCCTGGACACCACCGACCCACAGCAGGTTGCCGAGGTCACCACATTGCTGGAGAAACTCGCACGGCACCTGACTCCGCAGGCGCTCACCCGCCTGCGCGACTGACCGTGCCCCGGCACCCGCCCACTCACCTGTCGCGACTCGACCCCGACGACTGGGCCTGCCTACTTGAGCGGCCTGGCGGTGGAGGGACGGCACTCATCGGGTTCCTTGCGGTGGTTGTCGTTCTCGACGGTGAGCACGCGTATGGCCCGTGCGAATGCCCGTGCGAATGTACGACCCTGGACGGATGCGGGTGTCCTACCGTGGGCAGATGCCGGAGGTCGGGTGAGGCGATAACTTCCCGTTATGAAGTGGGCTCGGCGGCTCGGTGGAAGGGACGTTGCCGACGCGGTGGTGGCGGTCATCGTGGCCCTGATCGTCGGGTACGCCATCGTCGACCCGCCAGGGCCGTCGTCGTGGTGGCCTGCTTGGTCGGCTTGGCCGGTGGCGGCCGTCGTGAGCTTTCCTGTCGCGGTCCGGCGGCGCTGGCCGCGCGCCATGCTAGTAGTACTTTGTTAGTTCGGGATTTGGTATGAGATGATCGTTGTGTGACTCCGGCTGAGCTGGCTGATGTTCGAGACCGTCTTGAAGACTTCGCGGGTGAGGTGTTCACATCCTTCGTGCGTCGGGAGCAGCGGTCCAACGGCGGGTTGTACCTGCGTGGGCTGATGCTGGACGGGCGGCGTAAGTCGATGGTGCCGATGGCTGAGCGGCTGGGCGTGGATCACCAGCGGCTGCAGCAGTTCATCACCTCCTCGACCTGGGACTACGCGGCGGTGCGGCGGCGTCTGGCACAGCGCGCGATCGCCGTGGTGGCGCCGCAGGCGTGGGTGCTGGACGACACCGGGCACCTCAAGGACGGTGATGCCTCCCCGGGGGTGGCCCGGCAGTACACCGGGACCGCGGGGAAGGTGACCAATTGCCAGATCGCGGTCAGCGTGCACGCGGTCACCGATACCTGCTCGGCCGCGCTGAACTGGCGGTTGTTCCTGCCTGAGCGATGGGACGATGCGCTGGCCGAAGACCAAGCCGAGGCCGCAGTGATCGCCGAGCGGCGGCGGCGCTGTGGCGTCCCCGACGATCAGCGGCATCGTCCCAAGTGGCAGCACGCACTGGACATGCTCGATGAACTGGCCGCCTGGGGGCAGGTCCCGCCGCTGGTGGTGGCCGACGCCGGCTACGGCGATGTGACCGCGCTGCGGCTCGGCCTGACCCTGCGCGGCCTGCCGTACGTGGTCGCCCTCAAGGGCACCACCAGCGCGTATGCCGCCGATGTGGTCCCCGAGACGGTGCCCTACTCCGGCAACGGCCGCCGTCCGGTGGCCAAGTACCGCAGTGCGCCCTCCAGCCTGCGCGAGTTGGCTCTGGCTGCCGGACGCAGCAGTCTGCGCCGGATAGCCTGGCGGCAGGGCACCAAGAAGAGCAAGGGGCCGGAGCCCACCGACTATGGCTGTCCACCCTGCCGGCGGACATCCGGCTGCGGGACCTGGTCCGCCTGGCGAAGATCCGCTGGCGGATCGAGCACGACTACCGCGAGCCCAAGACCGGCCTGGGCCTGACCCACTTCGAGGGGCGTTCCTGGACCGGCTGGCATCGCCACGTCACCCTGGCTTCGGCCGCTAACCTGTTCCTCACTGAACTGCGCTTGACCAGCCCAAAAGCGGCTGGGGCGGCCTGACCTTCTACA
>NZ_SMKP01000096.1:0-37847 GCF_004349015.1 Nonomuraea diastatica | reverse complement strand
GGGTGGAGGGCCGGGCTGGGGTCAGGTGATTTTGGTGAGGGTGCGTACGGAGGCGGCGTGCCGGTAGACCTCGCCCGTGGTGGTGTCGAAGTACGGTGACGATACGGCGTCGTACCAGCCCTGGGCGTCCCTGTTCCAGGTGAGGCTGTTGACTCCGACCAGGGTGCCGAGCCCGCGGTTGTCGTTCCAGCCGATCAGCCAGGGCCCGCCGCTCGCGCCGTGGCTGAAGTCGCAGGGCTGGAGTTGTACGCCCTTCTGCAGGTCGAAGGCGGGGGCCACGGCTGCCCACTGGGTGGTGGTCCTCTTGATGCAGAAGCGCAGCTTCTTGCCGTTGAAGGGGCGGCTCCTGTCGGGCTGCATGCCCGCCGGGTAGCCGAACGGGACCGCGGAGTACGTGCCCGGCTTCTTGTTGAGTTCGAGGCCCTGCCCGCCCACGTTGTCCTGGAGGCGGCCGATGTCCTTCATGACGTAGGAGCCGTTCTTCTTCGTCCAGGTGAAGCCGCGGTGCACGGTCACGAAGGCGTAGTCGTAGTCGTAGTCGCCCTTGCCCGACCAGTCTTCGTGCAAGCTGATGGCGGCGCCGACGTAGATGCCTTTGGACGCTTCGCCGTTGGGGCCGGGGTCGGGGACGAAGATCCAGGAGTCGGCGGCCCTGGCCTGGCGCGAGTCGTACGCGCAGTGGGCGGCCGTGGCGACCACGCTGCGGTTGCGGGCGGCGACGGCGCTGGCCGAGCACCAGTATTCCTTGTCGCCGAAGCGGAAATAGACCTTGCCCATGGTCGTGGCCATCTTGCCCTTGCGCGGCATCGCGGACGCCACGCTCTGCGCGGCGAGGGTGCGCCTGATGGCGGCGACGGGGCGGTGCTGTTCCGTGGCGGTCTGGGGCTCGGACGTCGGGGCGGCCTTGGCGCCGGGCGTGGCCGGGCTGTAGTTGTCGGCCACCTTGAGCCGGTCGGGCTTCCAGTGCTCGGCGACCCTCTTCACGTCCGCCTGGGTCGCGGCGAGGGGGACGGCGTACACCTTGCTGGCGGCGGCGTCGGCGACCCCCGTGAGGGCGGGCAGCACGAGCAGCGCGCTGCTCAGTGCAGCGAGCGCGACGTGCCTGGCCCGGGGGATCATCTTTTGCCTTTCTTAGGGTCGTAAGGTGGGATTTTTCCAGATGTACAGACGGTATTGCAGCGAGGATAGAGATTCGTTACCTGATCAAGGGTGCACTTCGCACTATAAGGACTCCGTCAGACATCCACTCCGGTTACCTCCAAATGATCATTAATCAGCAGCGTCTTCCCAGGTCAGAGTGGGTTCGCAGATCTGATGATGTGCCGTGAAATGTCGTCATTCAGGTGGCTTTCGGTGTTGAGCGAGTGGCGCACACCACGTCGCCGCCGGCCCCATTCCGCCACCAGGGGAAGGCCCCGGATCCCTCCCGGGAGCCGGGGCCTGGGGTGCCGGCTAGATCACGGCATGTTGCCGGTCCAGCGGTTGGCGGCGGCCTTGTAGACCTTGTACGTGTCGGTATTGAAGTACGGCGACGAGATGTGGTCGTAACGGTCGTTGCCGTCGGTGTCCCACGCGACGCTGTTGACACCGATCAGGTAGCCGGTGCGCGACGCGCTCTTGTAGGAGTAGAGGAGCGGCCCGCCACTCGCTCCGGCGGTGAAGGAGCACTTGAGGCCGACGTGCTCCTGCAGGTTGTACTTCTTGGCCTCGGGCATCGGCTTGGTCTTGCCGTAGCACCACTTCATCGTGCGCCCGCTGAACGGCTTGTCGCCGTCAGGGTGCTCGCCGGCCGGGTAACCGAAGCTGAACACGGTCGCCTTCGTGCTCCGGTTCCAGGTGAAGCCCTGTCCGCCGACGTTGTCACCGAGGCGGCCGACGTTCTTGACCGTCCACTTCCAGCGGCCCCTGTCCTTCGCCCAGTCGACCTTGATGCCGTTGTAGACGTTGACGAACGCGTAGTCGTAGTCGTAGTCCTCCTTCACCACGAAATCGTCGTGCGCGTTGAACGTCTTGGCGGCGTAAATGCCGTAGGGCGCTTTGCCGTTCCAGACGCTGTTGCCGTCCCAGTACGACGGAATGAAGACCCAGTTGTCGTAGAAGGTGTTCTTCTTCGTGTCGTACACGCAGTGGGCGGAGGTCGCCACGAGGTTGCGGTACTTGCCCTGCACCGAGCTGGCCGAGCAGTAGCGCCAGTTCTTCGGGTTGCGCGGGTCGGCCTTGGGCAGCGTGAAGAACACGCGGCCGACGGTGTTCGGCAGGTTGACCTGCCTGCTCTTCTTGGCCTTCGACTTCTTCTCTCCGCCGATCGGCGGAACGGATCCCGCAGGGCCGTCGGGGGTGCTGTTGCCGCCCCTGACGCCCTTGGTGGTCAGGTCGATGGCGTCGTCGTAGTCGGTCGCCCGCTTCACGCGGTCCGGTGTCCAGAACTGGATCGCCTGCTCCGCGGGGGTGGCCGCGTTCTTGGACACGACGTCTGAGGGTGCCGTCGCGCCGGCCGCGGCGCCGCTGACCGTTCCTGCGGCCAGCCCGACGGCCACCAGGCCGGCCAGCGGGATCGCGATGCGCCTTGCTCGGGAATTCATGGAGCTCCTCTCGGCTTTCGGCGGCCCAGAGCGGGGTGCTGCGCCCCGGGTGGGCCAGGAAAACGATCGGAACGTTAATGAATGGCCGGAGCGGCGGCCAGGAAACGACGTGAAAAAGCATGGCCTGGTTCCGTTCCGTTATGGAAATAGCGAGATCGCATGTATTCCTGATCGGCATTTCCGCAGGTGGGGGGCGCCGGTATTTCTGCTCAGGCAACAGTGGTAACTCGTTTTATCAGAAGCCACTGCTTATCAACCGAATTTTGTTCTGGTTAGATGGTTTCATGGATCCTCGCACGCCCTGCCTCATTGGCATCGCACAACGCACCATTCGCGAGCAGCCCGGCCCCGAACCGCTCGGCCTGTGGGAGGAGGTGGCGCGCGCGGCCGCCGCCGACGCCCGCCTGCCCGCCGGGCGGCTCGACTCGATCCAGCTCGTCTACACCGACTCCTGGCAGTACGACTCTCCGGTGGGCCGCCTCGCCGAGCGCCTCGGCGCCGCGCCGCGCCACCGCGCCTACTCCAAGGTCAGCGGTACGGCTCCGCAGCTGCTCATCGGCGAGGCCGCCTCGAGGATCGCGGCAGGGGAGATCGACTCGGCGCTGGTCGCGGGGGCGGAGGCGCTGGCGACGCGCCGGGCGTACCGGCAGGCGGGTGAGAGCGTGCCGTGGAGCCATCCGGCCGTGCCCAAACCCCCTTACGGATGGGAGCGGCCGCCGCATCCGGCGGCGCTGGCCCACGGGCTGTTCATGCCGGTGCACACCTACGCGATCATGGAGACGGCACGGCGAGCGGCGTTCGGCCTCACGATCGAGGAGGAGATGCGCGAGCGGGGGCGCATGATGGCGCCGATGACCGAGGTCGCCGCCGCCAACCCGTACGCCTGGCGCAGGACCGCCCGCACCCCCGGCGAGCTGGTGCTCGGCAACCGCTTCGTCGGGTGGCCGTACACCAGGAACACGGTCGCCGTCATGGAGGTGGACCAGGCGGCCGCCGTCGTCCTGGCCAGCTCGCGGCTGGCCGACAGGTTGGGGGTGCCCGGCGGTCAGCGTGTGTACCTGCGCGGGTGGGCGTACGCGGAGGACACCTGGGAGGTGGCGGCGCGGCCCGCGCTCGGCCGCTCGGAGGCCATCGGCAGGGCCGCGGAGGCCGCCTTCAAGCGCGCGGGGCTCGGGCTGGACGACCTGCACGCCCTCGACCTCTACAGCTGCTTCGCGATCGCGCTGCGGCAGGCGTGTGACGCCGTCGGGCTCGACCCGCTGGACCGGCGGGGGCTCACGGTGACCGGCGGGCTGCCGTACGCGGGCGGGCCGGCCAGCGGCTACGTGCTGCACTCGACGGCCACGATGGCGGGGCTGCTGCGCGCGCAGCCCGGGCACGGGCTGGTGACCGGGGTGGGGATGCACCTGACCAAGCACGCCTACGCCGTCTGGTCCAGCGAGCCCGGAGGGCTGCCCGGTGGGAAGTCCGGTGGGAAGTCCGGTGGGGCCGCGCCGGTGTTCGTGGCCGAGGAGACGCCGATCGTGCCAGTCTTCTCGGGGGAGGCGGTCGTCGCCGGGTACACGGTGGCGCACGGGCGGGACGGCGCGCCCGAACGAGGGGTACTCGTGGTGGACGTGCCCTCCGGCGGGCGGGCGTACGCGGTGGTGGCGCGGGACGAGCTGCTGACCGACGCCGAGTCGCGCGAGTTGGTGGGGCAGGTGGTGCGGGTGGCGCACGACGGTGAGGTGAACGTTGCGACCTGGTGATCGTCTAAGTGGAAGCAAAATCTGTGACCGCGCGACTACTATCCGGTGTTGACATTTTTATGTCACTCGCCCACGCTGGAGTCATGCGAAGGACCACGGTGCGCATCGACGAGACGCTCCTCAACGAGGCGAAGGCATACGCGGCGAGAAACGGACGTAGTCTCAACTCAGTGATGGAGGACGCCTTGCGGCAACTCATCAACCGCTCCACGGAAGTGGCGGAGCGCCCCCGCGTGGAGCTGATCACATCAACCGCCGAGCCCGGCTACCAGACATGGGTCCAGAGGCGGCTGGACGCTGGCGAGAAGCTGGAGCACATCGTCTACGACCTCGATGACGAGGAGCGCTACCCGGAGCTGTTCCATGCTCCTCGCTGACATCGACATCCTGGTCAACGCCTTCCGCCACGAGTCTCCCGATCACGATCGATGCCATGTGATTGTGGAACAGATGGTGAACGGTGACTCCAGCTACGCCGTGAGCGATTTCGTCGTCAACGGCTTCGTCCGCACGGTCACCAACCGGCGCATCTACAAAAACCCCGACGACCTCGATCGTGCCCTGACCTTCGCCTCGTCCTACCGCAACCAGCCGCATGCCCTGGTGGTCAGCGGCGCGGACAGGCACTGGGAGATCTTCGTCAGGCTGTGCCGGCAGGCAGGGGCGTCGGGCAACTTGATCCCCGACGCCTACCTCGCCGCGCTCGCCATCGAGCACGGTTGTGAATTCGTGACCTGCGACAAGCATTTCGCCAGGTTCGAGGGCTTGCGCTGGCGGTCCCCTCTCAACTGAACTGGAGGGAAAGGGCGTAAGCCAGGCTACTCGGCGAGGAACGTCGTGGTTGACCGGTTCGACGTCATAGAGTCAGGCGGCGAGCGCGGACGCCGCCGCTGGATCGGGCTGGTGGTGGCGCTGGCGCTCCTGCTGGTCCCTGCTGTCAGCCTGCTCGTCAGCCGGGAGCCCGAGCGCGATCGCGCCCCCGACTCCGTGTTGCCGCAGCCGGTCCCCGAGCCCATCAGGTCCTTACGGACGATCGACAACCCGCCCAACGTCCTGCACGCCCAGCCCGAGGAGAAGGGCGGCGACGAGGTCATCGACGTGGTGTTTCCGCACGGCGCGCGCGTCGAGGTGCGCTATCCGGCCGAGCTCGGCCTCGCCGAGATGGGCTCGCGACCGTTCCAGGGCGCCTGGGTGGAGGGGAGCTACCGCCAGTTCGTCGCTCCGTACGGCGGCGAGGCGCAGATCACCCAAGGCGGCGAGCCGATCAGAAACTACGCCCCCAACGTCACGCTCTGGCCGCGCCCGGCGGGCAGCGGCGGCTACGGGCAGGTGCTGATGTTCGCGTTCGGGCCGTGGCGGCTGGCGATGTACGACCGGGGGAGGGGGCTGTCGTTCGAGCAGCGCACCGCGCTCGCCGAAGGGCTCAGAGGCAAGGTGACGAGGAACGGCTACCTGGTGTTGTCGGCCGAGGGCTCCGGAGACGGCGTGCGGCTCGCCGAACCGGGAGACACCGTGCGGGGGGAGCCGGTGGGGCCACAGCTGTGGTTCGGCGGCGGGACGGGGACGATGGTGGTGCTGGCGCCGGCGCCCGGCTGCAAGCGCACCGCCGCGGTCCCCTACGTCATCGGCGGGCGCGGGCGGCCCGTCGACTCGGTCTGCCGCAGCGGGGTGCAGGTCACCGTCACCGGCCCTCACACGTTCCGCGACCAGGCCATCAAGGGCATCCGGATCGCGTTCGAGTAGCACGTGCGCCCCGTGGCGGCAGGGCGGCAGGCCGTCGAGCGAAATCTTGTTAGTAAGGTGCGGCCATGTTCGCCGTAACCGCCACACAGACCGATCCCGACCATCCGCTCGCCGGGCTGACGCTCGGCGAGCACCCTGAGCCCAAGGCGCCGGACGGCTGGACGACCGTCTCCGTGCGGGCCGCCGCGCTCAACCACCACGACCTGTGGACGCTCAAGGGCGTCGGCATCCGGCAGGACCGGCTGCCGATCGTGCTGGGCTGCGACGCCGCCGGCGTGGACGAGGACGGCAACGAGGTCATCGTGCACGCGGTGATCGGCTCCGGCCCCGACGAGACGCTGGACCCCAGGCGCAGCCTGCTGTCGGAGACGTACGACGGCACGTTCGCCGAGCGGGTCGCCGTGCCGCGCCGCAACCTCGTGCCCAAGCCGGCCGCGATCAGTTTCGAGCACGCCGCCTGCCTGCCGACGGCCTGGCTGACCGCGTACCGCATGTTGTTCGACAAGGCCGGGCTCCAGCCCGGCTCCACCGTGCTGGTGCAGGGCGCGGGCGGCGGCGTCGCCACGGCGCTGATCGCCCTCGGCCGGGCCGGCGGTTACCGGGTCTGGGTGACCAGCCGTACGGAGGCCAAGCGCGAGCGTGCCCGCGAGCTCGGCGCCGACCAGGTCTTCGAGACGGGCGCACGGCTGCCCGAGCGGGTCGACGCCGTCATGGAGACCGTCGGGCAGGCTACCTGGGACCACTCGCTCAAGTCGCTCAGGCCCGGCGGCCGCATCGTCGTGTCCGGGGCCACCAGCGGCGCGGTCCCGCCCGCCGATCTCAACCGGGTGTTCTTCCTGCAGCTGTCCGTGGCCGGCTCGACGATGGGGACACGTGACCAGTTGCAGCGGCTGGCGGTGTTCCTGGAGCAGACCGGTGTGCGTCCGGTCGTCGACCGTACGTTGCCGCTGGCCGAGGCGCGGGACGGGTTCGCGGCCATGGCGGAGGGCGAGATCTTCGGAAAGATCGTCTTTTCCGGGTGAATAAGTAAATGGTTACTCCAGGCTCTCCTGGGTGATACAAGCAGAGAAAGCCGATGTCACCCGGGAGGCCGTCAGCATGGACGTCGAACCCTTCGGCCCAGGTTCGCTGCACTGGGACACGGCCGGCGAATATCGCAACCTGCTCGTGGCCGGCAGCGCGCTGGTCCTCCAGACCATGCACCCGGCCGTGGGCGCGGCCGTCGCCGAGCACTCCACGTACAAGTCCGACCCGTGGGGGCGGCTCACCCGCACGCTCACCTCCGTCCAGACCTGGGTGTACGGCGGCGCCGGTGGCCCGGCAGAAGGCGAGCGGCTCAGGAGGCTGCACCGGGACATCAGCGGGGTGGACGAGCACGGCAGGCACTACCACGCGCTGAACGGCGAGGCGTGGGCCTGGGTGCACTTATCGCTGTTCGAGCGCTTCCTCGCGCTCAACCGGTGGTTCGGCACCCCGTTCACCCATGAGCAGGAGGAGCGGTTCTACGCCGAGTCGCGGCAGCTCGGCGCGATCCTGCGGGTGCCCGAGCGGGAGATGCCGGGCGACCTGGCGGCGTACAGGCGGTATTTCGACGACATGGTGGCCGACCGGCTGGAGCCGCACCCGACCGCGCTGGAGGTGCTGGCCGTCATGCGCGGCACACCGCCGCCGCCCGGCCTGCCCCGGCAGCTGCGCGGGTTGTGGACGCCGGTCGGGGCGGGGTCGGGGGAGTTCAACCACTTCGTGACCGTCGGCACGCTGCCGCCGGCCGTACGCGGGAAGCTGGGGCTGCGGTGGGCGGCCCGGGACGAGCGGCGGCTGCGGCAGGTCGGGCACGCGGTGGCGACGCTCACGCCGCGCCTGCCCGAACGCCTGCGCTACATGCCCATCGCCTACCGTGCCCGCCGCGTCGCACGGAGGGCACGCCGCGTCGAGCGTCTCCTGCGTTCCGCCTGACGCCCACGAGCCCCTCCCTCGCCGGGGCGGCGTCCGCGCGTCGCGTCAGCGTCCGAGGACGTCGCGGACCGGGCGGCGTACGCGGGTCGCGTCAGCGTTCCAGGATGTCGCGGACGTTGCGGGCGGCGTCGTCGAGCGTCACGCGCAGCGCCGCCACCTTCTCCTGTGTCAGGCGCGTGCCCGACGCCTCCTCGCGGGTCCGGGCGACGAAGTCGGCCAGCAGCTCGCCCAGCTCGGCGTCGAGGTCGGCCCGGTTGGGCGGCGCGCCCCCGAGCGTGGCCCAGACCTCCGACCAGATCCTGCGCCATTCCTTGCTGAGCCGCTCGCCCTCGCCCTGCCAGTGGTCGGCGTGTTCCATCCACTGGCGTTTCTGCTGATCCTTGAGCCGCCTGAGGTCCTCCCGCTGCTTGTCGAGCAGGTCTCTGGCGTCGTCGCGGCTGCTGGTCCGCACGTCCTTGGCCATCCGGGTCAGCTCGTCGCGCAGCGACTTGACGGTGTCGCGGACGTCCTCCTTGACCTCGCGGGCGATGTCGCGCACGGAGGCGGAGATCTCCTCCTCCAGGTCGTCGAGCTCGTCGAGCCGGTCGTTCAGCTCCTCACGGCCCCTGTCGGTGATCGAGAACACCTTCTTGCCCTCGACCACCTCGTGCGTCACCAGGCCCTCCTCCTCTAGGCGGGCCAGGCGCGGGTAGATGGTGCCGGGCGAGGGCGAGTAGACGCCGAGGAACCGATCCTGGAGCAGCCTGATGACCTCGTAGCCGTGGCGCGGGCTCTCGTCGAGCAGCTTGAGCAGGTACAGCCGGAGCCGGCCGTGACCGAAGACAGGGCTCATTCCTTCTCCCCCTTGAGCAGCGTGACCTCACCGGAGACCGTGATCGCCGACAGCGAGGCCATGCCGCCACCCAGCCGCCCCGACAGCGCTTTGGAGCCGGGGCCTCCCGTGTTGGACAGTTCGTCGAACGTGCTGACCAGCCTGCCGGAGGTGGATCTGAGGCTGACGTCCGCCTCGACGTTCTCCGGCAGTCTGACCAGGATGTCACCGGAGACGCTGTTGAGCGTCACGTGCCCCGTGGGACGGAGCGCCAGGTCGGCCGTGAACCGGCCGGAGATCGTGGTGGCCTTCAGCCGGCGCGGGGAGCCGTCGGCCACCGTCAGGTCGCCGGAGACGCTCTTGAACGCCAGGTCGCCGGACATCGCCCGGCTCTCGACGGGGCCCGAGACGGTGTTGGCCAGCACGTCGCCGCTCACGGCGTCGAGCACGATCTCGCCCGACACGCTCTTGACGTGGGTCTTCGTCTCGAACCCGGCCACCACGGCGGGCGCGCTGACCACGCCGGCGTTGACCTTGCAGGTTTTCGGCACGGTGATCGACAACACCGTCCTGCGGCGGTCGCGGCGCAGCCAGCCGAGCATGCCGTCCCACGTCAGGTCCTTGTAGGCGACGGTGAGCGACCGGGTGTGCTCGTCGTAGGTCACGATGAGCGGCGCTGCCGAGTCGACCTCGGCCACCTCCAGCGTGGGTGGGCCCTCGCTGGCCAGCACGTCCAGCCGTCCGGCCACGATGCGTACGTCCAGCGTCTCGACCTGGCCGAACGTGAGCTGCTCGGGTGCCTCGATCGCCCACTGTTGCATGATTCCTGCCCTTCTTGGCGACACGTCTCCTAGAGACACGATATGTCGCGTCTGCCGAGATCTCAAGATGTATCGCGTTTTGGGCCAGGAACGGATTACTCGTCCTCCTCGTCGTCCAGCCGCGCCAGCCACGTGGCGAGCCGCTCGACGGGCGTCTCGAACTCGGGGTTGAGGTCGACGAACTCGCGCAGCCGCTCGCCGAGCCACAGGAGGCTGACCTCTTCCTCGCCCCGCCGCTCGACCAGTTCCTCGATCCCCCGATCGGTGAAGTACATCGTCGTCCATTCCTTCCACGGGCGAATCGCCCGGCTCAACCTGTCAAAACGCCAGTGAGCCCCCGGACGGGCCGGGGGCTCACCGTTCGTTCGGGCCTGCTTCAGCTGTAGAGCTGCTCGACAATGGTCTCGAGCTCATGGTCGTGCGTGTTGTGCGAGCCCGTGGCCGGCGAACTGTTGGGTGTGCGCGACACCCGGCGCAACCGTCGCCCGCCCAGGACCTGCGGGTCCTCGGCCAGCTTGAGCGTCAGGTAGGGCCACGGCCCCATGTTGACCGGCTCGTCCTGGGCCCAGACCAGCTCCGCCTGCTCGCCGTAGCGCGCCAGCTCGGCGGCCAGCTCGTCGGACGGGAACGGGTAGAGGCGCTCCAGCCGGACCAGGGCGACGTCGTCACGGCCCGTCTTGTCGCGCTGCGCGGCCAGCTCGTAGTAGAGCTTGCCGGAGCACAGCACGACCTTGGTGACCTTGCCAGGGTCGGCCGTCGTGTCGCCGAGCACCGGCTGGAAGGTGCCCGAGGTGAAGTCGGACGCCTTGGACGTGGCCGCCTTGTGCCGCAGCAGCCACTTGGGCGTGAAGACCACCATCGGCTTGTGGCGCTTGGACTCGACCTGCCAGCGCAGCAGGTGGAAGTAGTTGGCCGGCGTGGTTGGCTGCGCCACCGTCATGTTGTCGAGCGCGCAGACCTGCAGGAACCGCTCGATCCGGGCCGAGGAGTGGTCGGGGCCCTGGCCCTCGTAGCCGTGCGGCAACAGCAGCACGACCGAGGACTTCTGGCCCCACTTCTGCTCGCCCGACGAGATGAACTCGTCGATGATCGTCTGAGCGCCGTTGACGAAGTCGCCGAACTGCGCCTCCCAGGCGACCAGCGCGTCAGGCCGCACGACGCTGTAGCCGTATTCGAAGCCGAGCGCCGCGAACTCGCTGAGCAGCGAGTCGTAGACGTAGAACTTCGTCGTGCCGTGGTTGAACGTCTTGAGCGGCGTGTGGTCGGCGCCGGTCATCCGGTCCACCAGCACGGCGTGGCGCTGGGTGAACGTGCCGCGCCGGGAGTCCTGGCCGACCAGGCGCACCGGGTGGCCGTCGATCAGCAGCGAGCCGAACGCCAGCGTCTCGCCCATCGCCCAGTCGATGGCGTCCTGCTCGACCATCTGGCCACGGCGCTGCAGCACCGGCGCCAGGCGCGGGTGCGGCGTGAAGCCCTCGGGCAGGCTCAGCTGGGTGTCGACGATGCGCTTGAGCGTCTCGTCGCTGATCGCCGTCGGCGTGTCGTCGTGCGACCACTTGACCACCTCGGCCGGCGGCACCCGCATGGCGCCCGCCTCCAGCGGCTTCTTGGCCGCCTCGCGGGTCTCGGTGAACGCCTGCTCCAGCTTGGCCTGGTAGTCGCGCAGCGCCTGCTCGGCCTCCTCGACTGTGATGTCGCCCCGGCCGATCAGCGCCTCGGTGTAGAGCTTGCGGGTCGAGCGCTTGGCGTCGATCAGGTCGTACATCAGCGGCTGGGTGAAGGCCGGGTTGTCGCCCTCGTTGTGGCCGCGGCGGCGGTAGCAGATGAGGTCGATGACGACGTCCTTGCGGAACGCCTGACGGTATTCGTAGGCCAGCTCGCCCACGCGGACCACGGCCTCGGGGTCGTCGCCGTTGACGTGGAAGATCGGCGCCTGGATCATCCGCGCCACGTCGGTCGCGTAGACCGACGAGCGGGACGAGGCGGGCGAGGTGGTGAAGCCCACCTGGTTGTTGACCACCACGTGCACGGTGCCACCGGTGCGGTAGCCGCGCAGCTGCGACAGATTGAGAGTCTCGGCCACGACACCCTGGCCGGCGAAGGCCGCGTCGCCGTGGACGAGGACGGGCAGGACGGTGAAGCCCTCCTCGCCGCGCTCCAGGAGGTCCTGCTTGGCGCGGACGACGCCCTCCAGGACCGGGTCGACCGCCTCCAGGTGGGAGGGGTTGGCGACCACCGACGCGGTGATCGTCTTGCCGCTCGGTGCGGTGAACTCGCCCGCCGCGCCCAGGTGGTATTTCACGTCGCCGGAGCCGTGCGCGGTGCGCGGGTCGATGTTGCCCTCGAACTCGCCGAAGATCTGCGCGTAGGACTTGCCGACGATGTTGGCCAGCACGTTGAGCCGGCCGCGGTGGGCCATGCCGATGACGACCTCGTCGAGGTCTTCGTCGGCGGCGTCGCTGATCACCGAGTCGAGCAGCGGGATCAGGGACTCGCCGCCCTCCAGCGAGAAGCGCTTCTGGCCGACGAACTTCGTCTGCAGGAACGTCTCGAACGCCTCGGCGGTGTTGAGCCGCGACAGAATGTTGAGCTGCTCGTCGCGCTCGGGCGACTTGTGCGGCTTCTCCACCCGCTCCTGGATCCAGGCCCGCTCCTCGGGATTCTGGATGTGCATGTACTCGATGCCGACCGTGCGGCAGTAGGAGTCGCGCAACACGCCCAGGATCTCGCGCAGCTTCATCAGCGGCCGGCCGCCGAACCCGCCGGTGGCGAACTCCCGCTCGAGGTCCCACAGCGTCAGGCCGTGCGACTGGATGTCGAGGTCGGGGTGCTTGCGCTGCTTGTATTCCAGCGGGTCGGTCTCGGCCATCAGGTGGCCGCGCACGCGGTAGGCGTGGATCAGCTCGAGCACCCGCGCCGACTTGGACACGTCGTCGTCGTGCGACGTCGACACGTCCTGGACCCAGCGGACCGGTTCGTACGGGATCCGCAGCGCCTCGAAGACCTCGTCGTAGAAGCCGTCCTCGCCGAGCAGCAGCCGGTGGATCTGGCGCAGGAAGTCGCCCGACTGAGCGCCCTGGATGATCCGGTGGTCGTAGGTGCTGGTCAGCGTCATGACCTTGGAGACGGCCAGGCGCGAGAGCGTGTCGGGCGAGGCGCCCTGGTATTCGGCGGGGTATTCCATCGCGCCGACGCCGATGATCGTGCCCTGGCCGGGCATCAGGCGCGGCACGGAGTGCACGGTGCCGATGGTGCCGGGGTTGGTCAGCGAGATCGTGGTGCCGGCGAAGTCGTCGACGCCGAGCTTGCCGGCCCGCGCCTTGCGGACGACCTCTTCGTAGGCCATCCAGAACTGCCGGAAGTCCATCTCCTCGGCGCCCTTGATCGAGGGCACGAGGAGCTGGCGCTCGCCGTTGCTCTTCTGCACGTCGATCGCCAGGCCGAAGCCCACGTGCTCGGGCTTGACGAGCGTGGGCTTGCCGTCGATCTCCGTGAAGGAGTAGTTCATCTCCGGCATGGCACGCAGCGCCTTGACGATCGCGAAGCCGATCAGGTGGGTGAAGGACACCTTGCCGCCGCGACCCCGCTTGAGGTGGTTGTTGATCACAATGCGGTTGTCGACCAGCAGCTTGGCCGGGATGGCGCGCACGCTGGTCGCGGTCGGCACCGACAGCGACTGCTCCATGTTGGCGGCCGTGCGGGCCGCGGCGCCGCGCAACTTCACCTCCTCGGCGCCCTTGGGCACCGGGGTGGCCGGTTGCTTCGGCTTCTCGGCTGCCGGTGGCGGCTTGGGCGCCGCCTTGGGAGGCGCGGGGGCGGTCACAGTGCCGTTCCCCGCCTCCTTGGCCGGGGTCCGGCCCGGTCCGTAGTCAGGGTTGTAGTCAGCGAAGAAATTCCACCAAGCCTTGTCGACCGACTCAGGGTCTTGGAGGTATTTCTGGTATAGCTCGTCGACAAGCCACTCGTTCTGACCAAAGCTTGCCAGCGGGTTTGTCCGCGACGACTCAGACGACACGGCGGAAATCGCCCTCTTCCGCAGATCGGCGTTGATGTTAGAGAACCTTTCCAAGGCTACTCGCCCGGACTGGCAGCGCGCGCCTAGGTGGGTGTGCCGCCACGCACGATCCTCTCAGGACAGCGCGATGAGGTCACGACCCCCTCGTCAACCCGGGGGGTGGCGCAATTATCACTATTTGGTATCAACACCCTGTCCGGAGGTTTACTTCCCTCCAGACACCAATCTGCTGGCGATCCGCGCCTGAGGGGACAACTCGGACAGGAGGTCCGCGAGTTCCTCGCCCGCCTGCTTGAGGTCCTCCAGCGACATCGGCTCCAGGCGCTCCAGCAGGAAGATCGCGTTGGTGGTCTCCTCGGTGAGCCGGGTGCGCACCACCTGGCGCCAGTTCCACCTGCGGCAGGTCACTCCGAGGTCGTCGCGCCAGATCACCTCGCCGGGGTCGGGCGTGCCGAGCGCCTCCTCGGACGCCTCGTCGCCGCTCGCCCTGACCAGCCGTGCCGGGCCGGAATAGCGGTCGAGGTCTTCCCCGCCGATGGGCAGCGCGTGCTTCACGCTGATCGAGTTGTAGGCGTCGACGACCCGGTTGATCTCCGGCAGCGGCATCCGGCGGGTGAGCGCGTCGACCGAGGGCCTGGTGCGCTGCGGCTTGGCCCCGAACGCGCGGTAGGCGTCCTTCCAGGCGCCGATCTTGTCGGTCTGGACGGGGACGGCCGAGGCCTCGGCGAGCCAGGCGCGTGAGCGTTCGTCGGTGGGCCCGTTGCGCAGGTCGCGGGCGGCCATGACGAGGACCGCGAAGTCGGGGCGCAGCGCGAAGACCGCGTCGTCCACCTGGATGTCGTCAAGCATCCCCACAGTTTATGAGCAGGGAAATCGCCAAATACACTTTGCAAAATTACCTTTGCGGTCTACGGTGGAGGGCATGGAGGAGCAGTACAAAATCAGTGACGCGCAGGTGCTCAAGGTCGTCGCCCACCCGCTGCGGGTGCGCCTGCTCGGCCTGCTGCGCAACGACGGGCCGGCCACGGCGAGCGAGCTGGGCCGCAAGGTCGGCGAGAGCTCCGGCTCGACCAGCTACCACCTGCGCGAGCTGTTCAAGTACGGCTTCATCGAAGAGGACCCCGACCGGCGCGACGGGCGCGAGCGCCGGTGGCGGGCCCGCCACCGCTACACCTCGTGGGACGCCGTCGAGCTGTCCGGCACCGAGGAGGGCCGCGAGGCCGTCAAGGTCGTGCACCTGCGGCAGGCCGAGATGGTCGGGCGGCTGATGGAGGCGTTCGACCCCGGCGACTGGGCCGACGACTGGGTGGAGGTGTCCGGGATGAGCGACCACGTCCTCTCGCTGCCGCCCGCGGCGGTGCGGGAGTTGAAGAACAAGGTCGAGGAGCTGGTGGGCGAGCTCTCCACCCGCTACGCCGCCGATCCGGCCGCCAGGCAGGTCTCCGTCTGGTTCGGCGCGGTGCCACGCCTCCGTGAAGAAGAGCGGGACGAGCGGTGACCGCGCGATCGGCCTTACGCCGCTACATGCTCGTCAGCTTCCTGACCTGGCTGCCGCTCGGGCTCGCGATGGCCGCCCAGGTGCTGCTGATGACCGAGCGAGGTCTCGGCCTGGCGGAGATCGGGCTGGCGACGACGGTGTTCTCGATCGTGACCGTGAGCCTCGAACTGCCCACCGGCGGGCTGGCCGACGTCCTGGGGCGGCGCGTGGTGCTGGCGGCCTCGGCTGTGTTCACCGTCGCGGGCCTGGCGCTGATGAGCGTGTCCACGACGCTGGGGATGTTCATGGTGGGCAGCGTGCTGAAAGGCGTGGCCAGGGCCTTGTCCAGCGGCCCGGCCACCTCCTGGTACGTCGACACGCTGCACGGCATCGAGGGCCGCGATGCCGACCTCAAGCCCGGCCTGGCCAGAGGCGGCGCGATGGAGGCCGTGGCCCTGTGCGCCGGCGTCCTGGCGGGCGGCGTCCTGCCGCTCCTGGTGCCGCCCTCGCTGATCCTCCCCCTGGCCGCGCCGTCCCTGCTGGGCGCCGTCGCGGCGGCGGTGCTGCTGCTCGTGGTGATGCTCGCGCTGCCCGAGCCGGCCCACCGGCGCCGTACGCTGTCGAGCGTCCTGCGCGAGGTGCCCGTGACGGTGGCGGGTGGCATCCGGCTGGCCGCGGGCCGCGCGCTGCTGCGCAGGCTCATGATGGTCGCGGCGGCGACGGGCGCGGTGCTGATGGCCATCGAGCTGCTCACCCCCGGACGGCTGGCCGAGCTGGCGGGCACGGCGGAGGAGGGCAGCCTGGCCTACGCCGTGGTCGCGGCGCTCGGCTTCGCGGGCAGCGCGATGGGCAGCGCGCTCGTGCCGCGCGTGGCACGGCTGGCCGGCGGCTCGGCCGGGGGAGCGGTCGCGGGGACGGTGCTGGCCGCGCTGTCCGTGGGCGCGCTGGCCGCGACGGCGGGCCTGGACGGCCTGCCGGGAACGCTGAGCGCGGCGCTGGCCTACGTCGTGCTGTTCGTCGGCGTCTCGCTGACGGGCGTGCTCTGCCTGGAGCTGACCCACAAGACCGTCACCGCCGCCGAGCGCACCACGGTCACCTCGACGAGCTCCATCGCCCTGCAGTCCGGCGGGACCCTGGCCAACCTCACGCTCGGCGCCCTGGCCGCGCAGGCAGGCCTCGCCGCCGCGTGGGGTGTCGTGGCGGTGGTGATGCTGGCCTCGGCGCTGTTGTTCGTCCGGATGCCCGCGCCTACAGGCTCCAGTCCAGCTCGGGCCCTACCGGCACGATCCGGCTCGGGTTGATGGTGGTCTGGGTGATGTAGTAATGACGCTTGATCTGGTCGAAGTCGGTGGTTTCGCGGAAGGCCGGGACGGCGTACAACCTGCGCGCGTACGCCCACAGCGCCGGATAGTCGATCAGCCGCCTGACGGAGCACTTGAAGTGCGCGTAGTAGACGGTGTCGAACCTGGCGAGGGTCGTGTAGAGGCGCACGTCACTGTCCGTGAGCGTGTCGAAGAGGAACTCCGACCCCGCCAGGCGCACCTCCAGGAAGTCGAGGGTGGTGAAGACGCGGGTGACGGCCTCCTCGTACACCTGCTGGTCGCGGGCGAAGCCGGCCTCGTACACCGCGTTGTTGAGGCCGTGGTAGAGGCGGTCGTTCATGATGGCGATGTCCGGCCGCAGACGCTCCGGGTAGAGGTTCGGCGCGGTGCCCCATGACGTCTCCAGATCGAGGGTGATCTGGGGGAAGTCGTTGGTGACGATGCGTTCGTCCTTCGCGTCCCAGACGCAGGGGACGGTGTAACGGCCCGTGTAGCCGGGGTCCGTCGCGTGGTAGAGCTCCGAGAGATATTCCGGGTCGCCGCCGGGAACGCGCCAGCCCTTCTCGTCGCGGATGGGATCGACGATCGTGACGTCCAGCAGGTCCTGCAGCCCGAGGAGCGATCGCACGATCAGCACGCGCTGCGCCCACGGGCAGGCGTAGGAGGCGTAGAGCCGGTACCGTCCCGGCTCGGGCGGGCCGAGCCGGTCCGTGAAACGGTTGGGCTGCCGGACGAAGCGGCCAGTGTCGGAAAGCTCGCGGCTCGGCTTCATAGTCCTAGTAGAACATGATTCGGATGCCGAACCTCGTTCGGGCACAATCGAGGCCATGACGAAATTCGTGGTGACCCCTGCCAATGTGGCACAGCGGGACGCGTGGGCCGGCGGGGCGATCCCCGAGGTCGAACGGGTGCGCCCGGGGCTGTGGTCCGTGCCGGTGCCGATCCCGGTCAATCCCCTGCGGTACGTGCTGGTCTACGTCCTGGAGCTGCCCGGCGGGGTGGCGATCGTCGACGCCGGGTGGAACACCGACGAGGCGTACGACGCGCTCGTCGCCGGCCTGGCCGTGGCCGGCTACGCGATCACCGACGTCAAGGGCGTGCTCGTCACGCACATCCACCCCGACCACTACGGGCTGGCCGGGCGGGTCCGTGAGATGTCGGGCGCGTGGATCGCGCTGCACCCGGCCGACGCGCGGCTGGTCCGCGACCGTTACGACGACGCGGCCATCGACTCCCTGGTGGAACGGGAGCGCGAGCTGCTGCGCCGCTGCGGGGTGCCCGCGCTGACGCTGGACGAGCTGGCCGGGGCCTCGATGATGATCCGGCACGTGGTCACCATGGCCAAGCCCGACCGGCTGGTGGAGGACGGCGACGAGCTCGGGCTGCCCGGCTGGGACCTGCGGGCGGTCTGGACGCCCGGCCACTCGCCCGGGCACCTGTGCTTCGTCTCGCCCGCGCGCAGGGTGCTGTTCTCCGGCGACCACGTGCTGGCCAAGATCACGCCGATCGTGGCCGTGCACCCGCAGTCGGGCCCCAACCCGCTGGCCGACTACCTCGACTCGCTGGCCGCCGTACGCAAACTGGACGTCGAGGAGGTGCTGCCCGCGCACGAATACCGTTTCCTGGAGCTGGCCGAGCGGGTCGACAACGTGATGGCGCACCACGACGAGCGGCTGGCCGAGATCGAGCGGGTGGTGGGCTCGCTCGACGGCGCCGCCTGCTGGGACCTGGCCACCCGGCTGACCTGGTCGCGCCCGTGGGAGACGATCCCGCCGTTCATGCGGCGTGCGGCCAACAACGAGACGCTCGCGCACCTGGCCTGGCTGGAGGCCAGGGGACGGGTGCGCCGGGTGGCGGGCGACCCGGACCTGTGGTTCCCGGTCTGACCGGGGCGCCGGACCTGTGGTTCCCGGTCAGACCGGGGCCGCTGGGACGTAGGCTCCCGAGCGCCGGGCGAGCGCTGGAACCGGGGGCCGGGTTATCGTACTCGTACCAGAATGTTGTTCTCCTGCCTGGGAGGTTCGATGCTTCGGTTCGATGACAAGGTCGCGATCATCACGGGGGCGGGGCACGGCCTCGGCAGGTCGCACGCGCTGCTGCTGGCAGAGCGCGGGGCCAAGGTCGTGGTCAACGACCTCGGGGGCGCGCTCGACGGCACCGGCGCCTCCGCGGGGCCCGCCGCCGAGGTGGCCGAGCTCATCACGAAGAACGGCGGCCAGGCTGTCGCCAGCACCGACAACGTCGCCACGCCCGAGGGCGCCAGGGCCATCGTGGGCACCGCCGTCGACGCGTTCGGCAAGGTCGACATCGTCGTCAACAACGCGGGCATCCTGCGCGACAAGTCGTTCGGCAAGATGACGGTCGAGGACTTCGACGGCGTGCTCGCCGTGCACGTACGCGGCTCCTATCTGGTCGCCCAGGCCGCCTACCCGCTCATGAAGGAGGCGGGCTACGGCCGCATCGTCAACACCTCCAGCCCGGCGGGCCTGTTCGGCAACTTCGGCCAGGCCAACTACTCGACCGCGAAGATGGGCCTGGTCGGCCTGACCAAGACCCTGGGCATCGAGGGCGCGCGCAACGGCATCAAGGCCAACGCCATCGCCCCCATCGCGTGGACCCGGATGACCGAGGCGCTGCTGCCGGCCGAGTTCGAGGCCAAGTTCACGCCCGAGCGGGTGAGCGCGCTGGTGGCCTGTCTCGTGCACGACTCGTGCGAGGTCAGCGGCGAGGTGTTCAGCGTCGGCGGCGGCCGGGTGGCGCGGGTGTTCGTGGCCGAGGGGCCCGGTTGGAAGACCGACGATCTCACGCCCGAGACGATCGCCGGCAACTGGGAGGCGATCATGGCCGAGCAGCCGTACGTGCTCACGGCGGGTGACTCGATGAAGGCCATGCTCTGAAGGCCATGCTCTGAAGACGGCGCTCCGAACGCGGCGGTCTCGTGGGCGGCCGGTCCTCGCCTGTGGCGGGGGCCGGTTTCGTCGTTTCTGGGGCACCAGCCGAATGTCGGGAATGTCGGGAGTGGGCCAAAAAAGGCAAGCTTTGTTCGATCTTCGGCGGAAGTTGGGCGAGTTTGGGCGATCCATACTCTTGATTTGCCGTATCGGTGATCTTATTGTCGCCACATGACCCCCCAGCCGGGCTCCGCCGGTGACGTGCTGACGCTGATCAGCGCCGGATCGGCGACGACCCGTTCCGATCTCGCGCGGCTCACCGGCCTGGCCAGATCGACGATCTCGCAGCGGGTCGACGCGCTGATCGAGCGCGGCCTGGTGGAGGAGACCGAGAGCGGCGAGTCCACCGGCGGGCGGCCGCCGCGGCAGCTGCGCCTGCACACCGAGGACCACGCCTTCGCCGGCGTCGACCTGGGCGCCACGCACTGCCGCGTCGCGCTGATGGACATCTCCGGCGACGTGCTCGCCGAGTGCGAGGACTCGATGGTGATCGGCGAGGGCCCCGAGAAGGTGCTCGCCCACGTCGACCAGCGGCTCGACCGGTTGCTCGGCGCGGCGGGACGGCCCAGGTCCGCTCTGCGCGCCGTCGGCATCGGGGTTCCCGGCCCCGTCGAGTTCGCCACCGGGCGGCCGAACAACCCGCCCATCATGCCCGGCTGGAACGACTACCCCGTCCCCGACTACTTCGACGGGGTGGAGGTGCTGGTCGACAACGACGTCAACGTGATGGCGCTCGGCGAGCACCGCAACTCCTTCGCCGGCACCGGCCACCTGCTGTTCGTCAAGGTCGGCACCGGCATCGGCTGCGGCATCGTGGCCCAGGGCAGGCTGCACAGGGGCGCGCAGGGCTCGGCGGGCGACATCGGCCACATCAGGGTCAGCGGCCACGAGGACGCCGGCTGCCGGTGCGGCAACAGCGCCTGCCTGGAGGCCGTGGCCGGCGGCGCCGCGATCGCCCGGCGGCTCACCGAGCTCGGCCTGGCCGCCGAGACCGGGGGCGACGTCGTGGCGCTGGTGCAGGCCGGCAACACCCAGGCGCTGCGGCTGGTCAGGGAGGCGGGCCGGCTCATCGGCGAGGTGCTGGCCAGCCTGGTCAACTTCTTCAACCCCGAGGTCATCGTCATCGGCGGGGCGTTGTCGCGAGTGCACGAGCACCTGCTCGCCGGGATCAGGGAGACGGTCTACCGCAGATCCCTCCCGCTGGCCACGCACCACCTGTCGATCACGCCCAGCCGTACGGGCATCAACGCCGCCGTGCTCGGCGCCGGGATCCTCGCCATCGAGCACTACCTGTCCCCCGACAACATCAACCGCATCGTCAACGCCTGAGCAGAACGAAACGCCCGACGAGAACGCTGAAAGGGATCTCCGATGCTGGTCATGAAGGGCATCGTCAAGCAGTTCCCCGGCGTGCGCGCGCTGGACGGCGTCGACCTGGACGTGCGGGCGGGCGAGGTGCACTGCCTGCTCGGCCAGAACGGCGCCGGCAAGTCCACTTTGATCAAGGTGCTGGCCGGAGTGCACCAGCCCAACGAGGGCACGATCGTGTTCAACGGCGCCGAGGTGCGCCCGAGCAGCCCGATCCACGCCATCAGGCTCGGCTTCGCCACCATCTACCAGGAGCTCGACCTGGTCGACGGGCTCAGCGTGGCCGAGAACATCTTCCTCGGCCACGAGCACGCCCGCTTCGGCTTCGTGAACAGGCCGGCCGCCCGGCGCGCCGCCCGCGAGGTGCTCGAACGGCTCGGCCACGGCGAGATCCGCCCGTCGGCCGAGGTCGGCCGGCTGTCACCGGCGGCCAAGCAGGTCGTCTCGATGGCCCGCGCGCTCTCCCACGACGCCCGCCTGATCATCATGGACGAGCCGTCGGCGGCGCTCGCCCACGACGAGGTCGCCAACCTCTTCCGCATCATCCGTGAGCTCACCGCCCAGGGCGTGGCCGTGGTCTACATCTCCCACCGCCTGGAGGAGATCCGCGAGATCGGCGACCGGGTCACCGTGCTGAAGGACGGCCGTACGGTCGCCGTCGGCCTGTCCGCCCGCGACACCCCCACCACGCAGATCGTCTCCCTCATGACGGGCAGGAACGTCGAATACGTCTTCCCCGCCAAGGCGGGCCGGTCGCCGGGGGAGGAGGTGCTCAAGGTCGAAGGGCTGAGCTCGCCGGGCGTCTTCTCCGGCGTGTCCTTCTCCGTGCGCGCGGGCGAGATCGTCGGGCTGGCCGGGCTCGTCGGCTCCGGGCGGTCGGAGATCCTCGAGGCGGTGTACGGAGCCCGCCCCGCCACCGGCCGCGTGCTGCTCGCCGGCCGGCCCGTGCGCCGGAGCGTCGTCGGCACGGTACGGCGCGGCATGGGCCTGGCACCCGAGGAACGCAAGGCCCAGGCGCTGCTCCTCGACCAGAGCGTCACCGCGAACATCACCCTGGGCAGCCTGACGGGGTTCGCCCGGTTCGGCTGGCTTGACCGGAAACGCGAGCGGGAGGAGGCCGGACGGCTGGCGGAGATGCTGGACATCCGGCCACCCGACCCCGAACGCCCGATCAGGACCCTGTCGGGCGGCAACCAGCAGAAGGCCGTGCTCGCCCGCTGGCTCCTCGGCAGCCGCAAACTCCTCCTGCTGGACGAGCCCACCAGGGGCGTGGACGTGGGCGCCAGGGCCGAACTGTACGCGGTGATTCGCAACCTGGCCGAGCAGGGCATAGGCGTGCTGCTGGTCTCCAGCGAGGTGCCCGAGGTGCTCGGCCTGGCCGACCGCGTGCTGGTGCTGCGCGAAGGGACCGTCATCCACGAGGGCGACGCCGCCGGGCTGGACGAGCACGGCGTACTCGACATGATCATGAATGGGAGGGCGGCGTGATGAGCGAGCCCACGAAAGCGCAGGCGCCCTCGGCCGCGGGAGGCGGCAGGCCGTCGCGGAAAGGCATACCCGGGCTGGGTTCGCTGGGCGGCCTCGGCGAGATGCGGCATCTCGGCCTGCTCGGCGCGCTGGCGCTGCTGGTCGTCGTCGGCCTGGTCACCCGGCCGGACAACTTCGCCACCGCCTCCAACCTGGTCAGCATCCTGTCCCTGGCCGCCACGATCGGCGTGATCACGGTCGGGGCCACGTTCGTGATCATCGGTGGCGGCATCGACCTATCGGTGGGCGCGGTCATGGCGCTGGCGTCGGTATGGGCGACGACGGTGGCCACGCAGTCGTACGGGCCGGTGGTGATGGCGATCTGCGCGATCCTCGTCGGCACCGGGGCGGGGCTGGTCAACGGGCTGCTCATCGCCTACGGGCGGCTCGTGCCGTTCATCGCCACGCTCGCCATGCTCGTCGCCGCCCGCGGGCTGGCGCAGCGCATGTCCGACCGCAAGACCCAGCTCATCGACGCCGACAACGCCGCCCTCGTGGAGTTGTCGACCACCCGCGTGCTGGGCATCCCGCTGCTGGTCTACATCTTCGCGCTCGTCGTGGCGCTCGGCTGGGTGGTGCTCAACCGCACGACGTTCGGGCGGCGGACGTACGCGGTCGGAGGCAACCCCGAGGCGGCCAGGCTCGCCGGGATCGACGTGCGCAGGCACACGATGCTGCTCTACGCCCTGTCGGGGATGTGCTGCGGCATCGCCGCCATCCTCATCATGGCCCGCACGACGACGGGCTCGTCCACCCACGGGGACCTGTACGAACTCGACGCCATCGCCGCCGTGATCATCGGCGGCACGCTGCTCACCGGGGGCAGGGGCACGATCATGGGCTCGATCCTGGGCCTGCTGATCTTCACGCTCATCACGAACCTGTTCATTCTCAACGGGCTCAACACCAGCGATCAGCTGATCGCGAAGGGCCTGATCATCGTCGCCGCCGTCCTTCTCCAGCGGCGGAACCTGAAGGAGAGAGCACCATGAGTGAGAACGTCGCGCGCAGGGGATTCCTCGTCGGCGGAGCCGCACTCTTAGCGGCGGGTTGCACCAGCAACGAGCCCGAGGCCGCGCCGACCAGCGCGGCCGCCGTTCCCGCCCCCGCGGCCGGCGGCAACGACGAGCCGGGCCAGAAGGTGGTGATCGGCTTCTCGGCGCCGGCGGCCGACCACGGGTGGATCGCGGCCATCGCCAAGAACGCCGAGGCCACCGCGAAGCAGTACACCGACGTCGAGTTCAAGCCGGTCGAGCCGACGAACGACATCAACCAGCAGATCTCCGCGGTCGAGTCGCTCATCGCGGCCAAGGTGAATGTGCTGGTGATCCTGCCGAACGACGGCCAGCAGCTCAACCAGGTCGCGCTGCAGGCCACGGAGGCGGGCATCCCCGTCGTCAACCTCGACCGCGTCTTCCCCGACAAGCTGGCCTACCGGACGTGGGTCGGCGGCGACAACTACGGCATGGGCGTGGCAGCCGGGCACTTCATCGGCAAGCAGCTCAAGGACAAGGGCGTGTCGAACCCGGTGATCGTCGAGATCCAGGGCATCGCCACGCTGCCGCTGACCCAGGACCGCACCAAGGGCTTCGCCGACGCGCTCAAGACGTACGGGTTCAGCGTCACCGCCAAGCAGGACGCGCAGTTCACGGTGGAGACCGGCAACGAGGTGGCCACGTCGCTGCTGCAGGCGCACAAGAAGATCGACGCGCTGTGGAACCACGACGACGACCAGGGTGTCGGCGTGCTCGCCGCCATCAAGGAGGCCAACAGGAACGAGTTCATCATGGTCGGCGGGGCCGGCTCGCTGAACGCGATGAAGGAGATCCAGTCGGGCACCTCGGTGCTGCAGGCCACCGTCACCTACAGCCCCACGATGGCCTCCTCGGCGATCAAACTCGCACGTCTGATAGCACAGGGTAAGGGCATGAGTGATCTGGTGGAGAACCAGGTTCCGCAGTCCATCACACTCGCGTCCGAGACCATCACCAAGGAGAACGTCGAGAAGTACCTGTCGCTCGGCTTCGAATCCTGATCGGGGGTTGCATGTCAGACAGAACCACCATCGGCGTGGGCATGGTCGGCTACGCCTTCATGGGTCGCGTCCACTCGCAGGCCTGGCGGAGCGTGGGGGCCTTCTTCGACCTCCCGCTGGCACCGCGTATGGCGGTGCTCGCGGGCAGGTCGAAGGAGCGCACTGAGGCGGCCGCCGCGCAGCTCGGCTGGGACGCCGTCGAGACGGACTGGAGAGAGCTGGTCAGGCGCGACGACGTGCAGATCGTCGACATCTGCACGCCGGGCGACTCGCACGCCGAGATCGCCGTGGCCGCGCTGGAAGCCGGCAAGCACGTCCTCTGCGAGAAGCCGCTGGCCAACACCGTCGCCGAGGCCGAGGCCATGGTGCGGGCGGCCGCGGCCGCGCCGGGAAAAAGCATGGTGGCCTTCAACTACCGGCGGGTGCCCGCGGTCGCGCTCGCCCGCCGGTACGTCGAGGAGGGCAGGCTCGGCGAGATCAGGCACGTGCGGGCGCAATACCTGCAGGACTGGATCGTCGACCCGGAGTTCCCGCTGGTCTGGCGGCTACAGAAGGACAAGGCGGGGGCCGGGGCGCTCGGCGACATCGGCTCCCACATCGTCGACGCCGCCCAGTTCATCACCGGACAGAACGTGGTGGGCGTGTCCGCTCTGACGGAGACGTTCATCAAGGAGCGGCCGCTGGCGGCCGAGTCGGCCGGGCTCGGCGCGACCGGCACCTCCGCCACGGGACAGGTCACCGTCGACGACGCCGCACTGTTCATCGGCCGGCTCTCGGGCGGGGCGGTGGCCTCGTTCGAGGCCACCCGCTTCGCCACCGGGCGCAAGAACGCCATGCGCATCGAGATCAACGGCTCGCGCGGCAGCCTCGCGTTCGACTTCGAGGCCATGAACGAGTTGTGGTTCAGCGCGGGTGGAGGCGGTTTCGAGCGCGTGCTCGTCACCGAGCCCGACCATCCCTACGTGGGTGCCTGGTGGCCGCCCGGGCACGGGCTCGGCTACGAGCACACCTTCACCCACGAGGTCAAGGACTTCCTGGAGGCGATCGCCACCGGAGCCGATCCCACGCCGTCGTTCGCCGACGGGCTGCGGGTGCAGCGGGTGCTGGCGGCGGTCGAGCGGAGCGCGGCTGAGGGCAGCCGCTACACGAACGTGGAGGACTGACTCATGCGACCCGTCACGCTGTTCACCGGACAGTGGGCCGACCTGCCGTTCGAGGAGGTGTGCCGGCTGGCGGCGGAGTGGGGCTACGACGGCCTGGAGATCGCCTGCTCCGGTGACCACTTCGACGTCGCCCAGGCCGTGGCCGACCCGTCGTACGCGGAGCAGAAGCGCGCCCAGCTGGACAAGCACGGCCTCAAGGTGTGGACCATCTCCAACCACCTGGTCGGCCAGGCCGTCTGCGACCTCATCGACGAGCGTCACAAGGCCATCCTGCCCGCACGCATCTGGGGCGAAGGCGACCCCGAGTCGGTGCGCCAGGCCGCCGCCGAGGACATGAAGAACACCGCGCGGGCCGCCGCGCTGCTGGGCGTGAACACGGTGGTCGGCTTCACCGGCTCGTCGATCTGGCACACCGTCGCCATGTTCCCGCCGACGCCGGCCTCGATGGTGGAGGCCGGCTATCAGGACTTCGCCGACCGCTGGAACCCGATCCTCGACGTCTTCGACGAGGTCGGCGTGCGCTTCGCGCACGAGATCCACCCGAGCGAGATCGCCTACGACTACTACACCACCCAGCGCACGCTGGAGGCCATCGGCCACCGGCCGGCGTTCGGGCTCAACTGGGACCCGTCGCACATGGTCTGGCAGGACCTCGACCCGGTGGCGTTCATCCTCGACTTCAAGGACCGCATCTACCACGTCGACTGCAAGGACACGCGCATGCGCGTCGGCGACGGCCGCAAGGGCCGCCTGTCCTCGCACCTGCCGTGGGCCGACATGCGGCGCGGCTGGGATTTCGTCTCCACGGGCCGGGGCGACGTGCCGTGGGAAGACTGCTTCCGCGCACTGAACTCCATCGGGTACGACGGCCCGATCTCGATCGAATGGGAGGACGCCGGCATGGACCGGCTGGACGGGGCCAAGGAGGCGCTGGGCTACATCCGCACGCTCAACTCGATCACTCCGCCCGCCACGGCCTTCGACGCCGCCTTCTCCACCGAGTAGCCCCTCCGCGCGGCGCGCCACCGGTCTCGGCCGGCGCGCCGCGCTTGCCGCTGGACGCGGAGTTCGTCCTGCCTCCACCGGGTGATGGTCCACACGGTTCTCACCCGGCGCGGCCTGACCACCCGTGCGATCCTTCCGATCAGCCTGGTGCTCCTCACCCGATCGGACGCCTACATCCGCGGCCTGACGGCGTACAGGTACGCCGGAGACGCCGGGTCGCCAGAGGCCCGACAGGGGATCGACGCGTGGCTCCGCGTGTTCCTGGCGGCGACCGTGACCGCTGCTGAGCAAGCCGAAAGGTTCGCGGACGAGCTTGAGGAGATGCGCGAAGAGTGGCATGAGCGGCACCGCCGTTTCCGCGAATCCCAAGGGCTGCGGCCGGTGCCCCGGGCTGACTCGGCCGTCGTGCGCCTGCTGGACTTCCTGCCCGCCGCGCCGCTCGTGACGGCCAGAACGGTGCAGGGCCTGCTCTCTGTCACGCACCCGGCCGCACGGCAGGCCCTGGAAGAACTCTCGGCGGCGGGCATCCTGCATCCGAAGCATGGTCGAGAGGAACACCAGGGGGTATCTCGCTCGTGAGGTCTTCGACCTGCTCACGCTGACGGAGCGCCGCCTGGCGAGCACCCGCTGGGACACCCGCGAATCGCCGCCGGCCCGCATCGTGCCCGCCCGCCCCTAACGGTGAAGGGCCGGGCGGGTTCGTCAGTCCATGATGACGATCTGGCGCAGGACCTCGCCGCCGCGCAGGGCCGTGACCGCGTCGTTCAGGTCGGCCAGGCGGATGCGTGAGCTGATCATGGATTCCAGGTCGAGCCTGCCGGCCTTGTGGAGCTTGGCGAAATAGGGGAAGTCGTGGCGTACGTCAGCCTCGCCGTACAGGCTGGACAGGAGGTTCTTGCCCTCGAACAACAGGCTGAACGCCGAGATCGACACCATGTCGTCCGCCGCGCCCGCGCCGACCACGACGACGTCGCCGCCCGCCCGCGTGACCTGCCAGGCGCTCTGGATCGTGGCCGACTTGCCGACGACCTCGAACCCGTAGTCGAAGCCCGCTCCGCCGGTGAGCTCGTTGACCGCCTCGGTGACCTGCTCGGGCGTCACCGCGTGCGTGGCCCCGACCTTCTTGGCCAGCTCGTGCTTGGACTCCAGCGGGTCGACCGCGAGGATCGTGCGCGCGCCGGAGAGCCGGGCGCCCTGGATGACCGACAGGCCGACGCCGCCGCAGCCGATCACCGCGACCGTGGAGCCGGGACGGACCTTGGCGGTGTTGATGGCGGCGCCCACGCCGGTCGTGATGCCGCAGCCGATCAGGGCCGCCGCCTCCCACGACACGTCGTCGTCGATCTTGATGGCGCCCTGCCACGGCACGATGATCTCCTCGGCCCAGGTGCCGCACCCCGCCATCCCGAACACCGTCGCCTCGTCGCCGCCGAGCCGGAAGTTGCCCTTGCTGAAGGACTCGATCACGTACTTCATGCACAGGTACGGCTGGCCGCCCACGCACAGGTCGCACTCCTGGCAGGCCGGGCGCCAGCTGATGACGACGTGGTCGCCCGGCTTGACGGAGGTGACATGCTCGCCCACCTCGACCACCTCGCCCGCGCCCTCGTGGCCGGGGACGAGCGGCACGGGCTGCGGGAGCACGCCGCTCATGGCCGACAGGTCCGAGTGGCAGACGCCCGTCGCCCTGACACGCACGCGTACGTCCGACGGCCCGACGGGGGCCAGGGTGACGTCGTCGCGGATGTCGAGCTTGTCGTTGCCTACGGCGTGCAGGATCGCGGCGCGCATGTGGAGTTCCTCCTCGGTGGGACGGGTGCGGGGGGTGCCGGGGGCGGTGAACCCCCGTCGGGCTATTCCTCCAGCGAAAGGGCGGCCTTGGGGCAGGACCTCACCGCGTGGCGGACGCGGTCCTGCATCTCGGGCGGTGGTTCGGGAAGCAGGATGTGCAGCTGGTCCTCGTCGTCCACCTCGAACACCTCGGGCGCGAGGCCCATGCACACGGCGTTGGCCTCGCAGACCAGCTCATCCACGGTGACTTTCAAGCGAGCCTCCTGTGATCCCATGAGACCACTTTGGTGCGCTCGACGACGTACGCAACCCGTTTGAGCCCGGTTTTCTCGACGTACGGGCGCAGCAGTTCGTCCGGCACGCCGGGCGTCGTCCTGCGGGCGACCATCATGCCGACGTCCATGACGCGGTCGCGGTCGTCCAGCCGCCCGGCCTTGCCGTAGACCAGGACGCCGCGCAGCTCGTCGTAGGCGTCGCCGGTCTCGACGAGGCAGGTCAGCCGGGGGTCGCGGGCGAGGTTGCGGGCCTTCTGCGACTTGGCGTAGGTCCAGAAGGCGATCCGTCCCTCGGAGAGCCCGTAGAACATGGTCACCAGGTGCGGCGTGCCGTCCCCGTTGATGGTGGCCAGTTGCAGCTTGTGTGCGGCCTCCAGGAAGGCGGTGACATCGTCGTCGGACATCGCGATGCGAGCGCGCTGATTCACGTTGCCAAGTAGAACAGGTTGCAGAAGTGCCGGGCAAGAGTCAGACGGAATGCTATTCGGTTGGGCTAGGGTGCATGCCATGACCATGCCGTCAGAGCTGCTCCGCGCGGCCGAGCACGCCAAGGGATTCATGCCTTCCGAGGAGGGGATCGCCCTCTTCGAGACGGCCCTTCGCTACGGCGCCCTCGGCCCCATCTGCGAGATCGGCACCTACTGCGGCAAGTCGGCGATCTACCTCGGCGCGGCGGCCAGGCAGGCAGGGTCCGTGGTCGTCACCGTCGACCACCACCGGGGCTCCGAGGAGATCCAGCCGGGCTGGGCCCACCACGACCCGACGCTGATCGACCTCCGGTTCGGGAAGATGGACTCACTGCCGACGTTCCGGGCCACGATCGCGGCGGCGGGCCTGGAGGACGAGGTGATCGCGGTCGTCGGAAGGTCGGACCGGGTCGCCGCGCTCTGGAACACCCCGCTCGCCATGCTGTTCATCGACGGCGGCCACTCCGACGAGCCGGTGACCCTCGACTACGAGGGCTGGGCGCCGCACGTGATGGAGGGCGGCGCGCTGGCCTTCCACGACGTCCATCCCGACCCGGCCGACGGCGGGCAGGGCCCTTACCGCGTCTACCAGCGGGCGCTGGCGTCGGGCGCGTTCGCCGAGGTGGCGGTGCACGACTCGCTCCGCGTGCTGGAGCGCGTCGGCCAGGGAATCTGACCGGCTGGGCGGCCCCGATGGTCAGGTGCGCAGGCGGCGGGTCCATGAGCGGCGGGTCTGTGCCTGCCAGTTGCGGAAGTCCTCGTGCGTGTGCGCCTCGTGCCCGAGCGCGATGAGCGCCCGGTCGGTCCACGAGGCCGCCTCCTCCGGGTCGGTGCCGGCCAGGATCGGCACGGCCCGCGCCGTGTGGCCGGGCAGCGGGCCCGACCGCAGCCGCGCGGCCACGGCGAACGCGCACCCCTGCGCCAGGTGTGCCCGGAACCCGTCGCCGCCCGCGTGCTCGGCCAGCCACCACAACTCGTCGGTCTCGGCCCCGCCCGTGTAGGTGGCGGCGAACCCGATCCCGCTCCACAGATCGGCCCGCCGCCCCGCGGGGAACCCGGCGACCCTGGCGGCGAGGTCGCCGGCCGAGGCGCCGTCGTGGTACCACAGCAGCCGCCCGAGCCCCTGGTCGAACACGGCGCAGTGCGCCCTGGTGAGCAGGTCGGGCATCATCCGCTCGCCCACCATCCGGTCCGCCCTGGCCAGGCTCCACTGGAACCCGAACCCGTCGACGGCAAGCCAGCGCAGCAGCGGATGGGCGCGCCGGGCGCCCCGGAAGGGCCGCAGCCGCAGCAGCGCGTACCCACGGCCGGCGCCGAGGTAGGCGGCGTGGCGGTGGTGCTGGGCGGGGCCGGCCAGTAGCTCGTGAAGGCGCCGGCCCCGGGTCAGCGTGAGAAGGTCGAGGACGGTGCAGGCGGCGGCGGCCCCTTCGTAGCCGAAGGGCCGCTGCTCAGCCGAGACTTCCTCAATCTTCTCGATTTCTCGCGACATCACCGCGTTGAAGCCGAAAACGTACGACTTTTCGGCGTCGGCGAATTCTGTCGGAGAAGCTCCTTCTCGGAGCCGGAACCTTCGCCGGCCCAGATCGGATTCCCGTGCGTCTTTGGCCAGGAACCTCCGCCATCCGCGCGCCGGAGACAGTGTCGGCTCAGTCCTGACCTGGTCCAAGAACGTTGTTGTGCCCGTGTCGCCCACGCTTCCCCCGAAGACGTCTCGTACCGGCCACTGACGAAGCTAGTTACCTCATTGGGCCTTTCATCGGCGGCGCACCGGATTTCCCCGGCAAAGAACCCGCAAAAGCCCTTGTGGACCCGCCGAAGTACCAGGTCAGACGCCTTCGCCCGGGCGCCCCTCGGCCACCGGGGGAGGCAGGCGCCGGCCTGTCCCGGCGGCACAGCCGCAGACGTCCGGGTCGAACACGGAGGTTCCCGCGATGTCGCGGAACAGCCCGGATCCCGGCGAGATCCCCAGCAGCGCGTCGGCCGCCAGCACGACCGCCGCCGCTGTGTAGCCGGACCGCTCGTGCGGGAAGTGCCTGCGGTTGGCGTACTGCCACCCCGTCCAGTACGAGCCGTCCTCGTGCCGCAGATGGTGCACGTCGGCGAACAGCGCGGCCGCCCGGTCCCGCTCGCCCAGCGCGTCGAGCGCCAGCACCAGCTCGCAGGTCTCAGCTCCCGTCACCCACGGCTGGTCGGACACGCACCTGATGCCGAGCCCCGGCACCACGAACGTCGCCCACTCGCGCTCCAGCAGTTCGTACGCCTGCCGCCCGCGCACCGCGCCGCCCAGCACCGGGTAGTACCAGTCCATGGAGAAGCGGCTCTTGTCCGCGAACGCCTCGGGATGCGCCGCCAGCACGTGCGCCAGCCGGTCGGCGGCCAGCTCCCAGTGGGGTTGCGGGTCGCCCAGACGGTCGGCGAGCAGCACGCCGCAGCGCAGCCCCTGGTGGATGGAGGAGCAGCCGGTGAGCAGCGCGTACGCCGAGGGCCTGCCCCGCGCGTCGCGCTCCCAGACGATCTCGCCCCGCTCGGTCTGCAGCCCCGCCACGTAGTCGAGCGCGGCCTTGACCATGGGCCAGCTCTCCTCGGTGAAGCGCTGGTCCGCGGTGACGAGATGGTGGTGCCAGACGCCGGCGGCGACGTAGGCGGCGTGGTTGGTCTCGCCGCCCAGCTCCGTCGGCACGCCGTCGACCAGCTTCATCGGCCATGAGCCGTCGGCGCGCTGGTGGCGGGCCAGCCAGGCGTAGCCGCGGCGTACCGGCTCCGCCAGCCCGGCGACGGACATCGCCATCAGGCACTCGATGTGGTTCCACGCGTCGACGTGGCCCTCCGGCCACGGCACGCCGCCGTCGTGCTGCTGGATCGCCGCGATGCTCTCGGCCGTACGCACGACCTCCGCGTGGGAGATCATGGCTTCCGGACGTAGAGGACCACGCTCTTGCCGATGACCGGATTGAGCACGGCCTCGGCGATCCTGGTGGCGGCAGGGCGTTTCATGATGTCCCAGACCAGCAGCTCGTGGTACGCCTTGGCGAGCGGGTGGTCGTCGTTGTTGACGCCGATCGCGCACTTGATCCACCAGTAGGGCGCGTGCAGTCCGTGGGCGTGGTGGTGCGGGCCGATCACGAACCCGGCGGACTTCAGCTTGGCCGACAGCTCCGCCAGGGTGTAGATGCGCACGTGTCCGCCCGGCGCCGTGTGATAGTCCTCGTCCAGCGCCCAGCAGATACGTTCGGGCAGGAAGCTCGGCACGGTCACCGCGGCCGTGCCGCCGGGCCTGAGCACGCGGAAGATCTCACGCATGGCCGCCATGTCGTCGGGGATGTGCTCCAGCACCTCGGCGGCGATGACCCGGTCGAAGGCGCCGTCCTCGAACGGCATGTCGAGCGCCGTGCCCTGGACGGTCTCCCCGGCGCCGCCCTCGGGCACCTCGCCCGCCTTGTCCATGGCCGCGAACATGGCCGCCACGCTGTCCAGCTCCGTCTGATCCATGTCGAACGCGGTCACGTCCGCGCCCCGGCGGAGCACCTCGAAGGCGTGCCTGCCGCCGCCGCAGCCCAGGTCGAGCACGCGTACGCCGGGGCCGACGGGAAACCGGTCGAAGTCCACGGTCAGCACTTGTCGCTTCTCCTCGTGATCGAGTTCTGGTCAGCTCGCGCGGGCCGCGATGGCCTCGCGGTAGGCCTCGACGGTCCTCTTGGCCACGACGTGCCAGGTGTAGCGCTCCATGACGCGGTCGTATCCGGCCTTGCCGACGCGCTCGCGCTCTCCGGGGGAGTCGTGCAGGCGGCGCAGCACCGCGGCCAGCTCCTCGGCGTCACCCGGCGGCACCTTCACGGCCGCGTCGCCCACGACCTCGGGCAGCGCGCCCGTACGGCTGGCCACCAGGGGCGTGCCGCAGGCCATGTGCTCGACGGCGGGCAGCGAGAAGCCTTCATAGAGAGAGGGCACGACGGAGATCTCCGAGGTGGCGATCAGCTCGCCCAGCTCGTCGTCGGAGATGCCGTGCACGAAGCGCACGCGGTCCTGCAGCGACAGCTCCTGGACGAGCTGCTCGGTGGGGCCGCCGGGGGTGGGCCTGCTGACGACGGTGAGGTTGACGTCGCGTTCGGTGGCCAGCTTCGCCACGGCTCTGAGCAGCGTCGCGACGCCCTTCATCGGCGAGTCGGCGCTGGCCACCGCCACGATGGACCCTTTGCGTTTGGGTTTGCCGGGACGGGGGTGGAAATAGCGGGTGTCGACGCCGAGGGGGATCAGACGCATGTTGGCCTGGGGGACGTTGAAGTCGCGGTGGATGTCGGCCAGCGACGACTCGCTGACGGTCAGGATCGGGCTCAGCCGGGGAGCGACGCGGGCCTGCATCTTGACGAACGCGTACCACCGGCGCATGGTCAGCTTCTTCGTGCGGCGGGCGGCTTCGAGCTCGATGCGGCGGTCGACGCTGATCGGGTGGTGGATGGTGCCGACGACGGGGAACAACTTCTGGATGCCCAGCAGGCCGTAGCCGAGGGTCTGGTTGTCCTGTACGACGTCGAAGTCGCCGACCCGCTTCTTCAGCTCGCGGTAGGCCCGCAGCGTGAACGTCAGCGGCTCGGGGAACCCGGCCGTCCACATGGTGCCGACTTCGAGGCAGTCGATCCAGTCGCGAAATTCGCGCAGCTTGGGCGTTCTGAACGGGTCTTCGTCGCGGTAGAGGTCGAGGCTGGGCACCTCGCGCAGGATGACGCCGTCGTCGAGCTCGGGGTACGGCTGGCCGGAATACACCTCGACGTGGTGCCCGAGTGCGACGAGCTCACGGCTCAGGTGGCGGAGGTAAACGCCCTGGCCACCGCAGGTGGGTTTGCTGCGGTAGGACAGCAGCGCGATCCGCAGCGTTCGCTCCCGCACGGACACCCCTTTCTCGCCGGTAAGGCCCAGAGACGGGCGTGTACCGTAAAGATGACCTTAGTCCGAGAAGGCTACCATCCGGTAGGTTGCCGAGAATTGTTCACAGTGGCTCTCACAGGCCGTGCGAACTGCGAAGTTACAGTAACCGAGCGTGGTTCGGTGGAACGCGTTCTAGGCGGCTTGATGCCCTATCAGGGCTCTTAGCTGTACATTCCCGTCCCAAAGGGACGCGGGACGCGATCGTTGGAGGACCCCTTGGCCAGGCGCGCTCTGATCACCGGCATCACCGGCCAGGATGGTTCCTACTTGGCGGAGCACCTGCTGGAGCAGGGCTACGAGGTCTGGGGGCTGGCCAGGGGGCAGGCGAACCCGCGGGTGTCCAGGATGCGCAAGCTGCTCGCCGACGTACGCGTGGTGCGGGGCGACCTGCTCGACCAGGGTTCGCTGATCTCCGCGGTGGAACGCGTCCAGCCCGACGAGGTCTACAATCTGGGCGCGATCTCGTTCGTGCCCATGTCGTGGGAGCAGGCCGAGCTCACGGCCGAGGTGACCGGAATGGGCGTGTTGCGGATGCTTGAGGCCATCCGCGTGTGTTCGGGCGTGTCGCGGGGCGGCGGGGGTGCCGGCTCCTCCGGACAGATCCGCTTTTATCAGGCTTCATCCTCCGAAATGTTCGGCCAGGTCAGCGAGACCCCGCAGACCGAGAGCACCGCGTTCCACCCGCGCTCGCCGTACGGGGTGGCGAAGGCGTACGGGCACTTCCTCACCCAGAACTACCGCGAGTCGTACGGGATGTTCGCGGTGTCCGGGATCCTGTTCAACCACGAGTCGCCGCGGCGGGGGGCCGAGTTCGTCACCAGGAAGGTGTCGCTCGGGGTGGCCAGAATCAAGCTGGGGCTGGCCACGCAGCTACGCCTCGGCAACCTGGAGGCCCGGCGCGACTGGGGCTTCGCCGGCGACTACGTCAAGGCTATGCACCTGATGTTGCGGGCCGCCACCCCCGAGGACTACGTGATCGGGACAGGGCGGATGAAGTCGGTCAGGGAACTGGTGGAGGCGGCGTTCGCGGCCGCGGGGCTCGACTGGGAGCGGCACGTCGTGACCGACCAGGCGCTGCACCGGCCGGCCGAAGTCGACCTGCTCTGCGCCGACCCGAAGAAGGCGCGCGCGCAGCTGGGGTGGGAGCCGAAGGTGTCCTTCGACGAGCTCGTCGCCATGATGGTCGACTCTGATCTGCGGCTCCTCACCGACGGCGGCGACCCCGATCAGGATTCTTCCTGGCCATGAACCATTTTCTTCCTTACGGCACAGCCGCGCGGTCTGCCAGTCGCCGTCGTTGGCTCGCGTCGGGCTGGACGGCTCGGCGGTAGGCGCCTGGGGTCAGGCCGAAGTAGCGGGTGAACCAGCGGGTCAGGTGGCTCTGGTCGGCGAAACCCGTCGTGGTGGCGGCCTCGCTGATGGGGACGCCGTCGGCGATCAGCGCGCGGGCGGTCCTGAGCCGTAGCTGGCGCTGATAGTCGCTCGGCGGCAGGCCGTATTCGGCGTGGAAGGCACGGTAGACCGTGTAGCGGCTGGCGCCGGTGGCGCGGGCCAGGTCGTCGATGGTCAGATCGTCCATCAGGCGGTCGTACAGGAGCTGCCTGGCCTGTCGCGCCACCCGCGCCGACCTGCCCGCCGGGCTCGCCGGGTGGATCGGACGGATGGCGGCGCGGCGTACGAGCCGGGTGATCGTCGTCGTGAGCAGCTCGTCGCGGCGTAGCGACGGCGCTTCGCCCAGCAGGGCACCGTGCAGGGCGCGCAGCGCGCCCGCCAGGCCGGGGTCGTCGACCACGGGCTCGGTGAAGAGCGGCAGGCCCGTCAGGCGGCCCGTCGCGTCCGTCAGGGTGCCGGAGATGAGCTCGGGGCCGATGTGCACGATCCGGTAGGTGAACCCGAGGGCGTCGGTGGCGTGGCCGTCGTGCGGGTCCTCGGGGTTGAAGGCCATGATCATGCCCGCCGCGCTGGTGTGCGCGGAACCCCGGCAGGTGAACGACTGCGCGCCGGTCTCCGTGACCCCGAACGAGTAGGTCTCGTGGCTGTGCCGGTGGTAGACGTGCCGTTCGAAGTGGGCGTGCATGGCCTCGAGCGGGCGGTCGGGTGAGCGCCAGTAGCGCGACCAGTCCTGCGCCATGTCCCCATTCTCCCCTCTCTATTGACAAGAAGTATTTTTACGTAAAGGATAGTTTTCGCGATGAGAGACATCCTGTACCTGGAAGAGATCGAGCAGGCCGAGGCGCTGCTCAAACCGCAGCGCGTGGAGGTGCTGCGGCAGCTGGCCGAGCCGCGCACCTGCTCGCAGGTCGCCGAACGGCTCGGTCAGACGCCGCAGCGGGTCTACTACCACGTCAAGAGGCTGGTCGATGCCGGTCTCGTCGACCTGGTGTCCGAGCGCAAGGTCCGCGGGATCAGCGAGGGCATCTATCAGGCGGGCGCGCGGTCGTACTGGCTGTCGCCGCGCCTGGTGGGCCGGATCGGGCTGCGCAAGGCGCGCGACGAGCTGAGCCTCGGCTACCTGCTCGACCTCATGGAAGAGGTGCAGGCGGACATCGCGGCGCTCGACAGGGCTGCGCCCGAGTTGCCGTCACTCGGCCTGTCCGGCGAGATCCACGTTCGCCACGAGAACCGGCACCAGTTTATGACCGAACTGCAGGCCATGCTGCAGGACCTGTTCACCCGGTACGGCGGCGCGGAAGGTGACGCCTTCAAGATCGCCGTCGCCTGCTACCCCAAGACCACGGACCACTCAGAGGAAGAGCAAGACGATGACTGAGCCCATGATCATCCGTGTCCGCGTCCAGGCGCCGCTCAAGACGGTCAGGCACGCGCTCACCGACCCGGCCGCGCTGCGCGTCTGGCTGGCCGAGCACGCCGAGGTGGCGCTGCCCGCCACGTTCGGGTTCTGGGGACACAGCATCCCCGAAGGCGACGCGCCGCACCAGCGGCCGCTGCACGCCGACGAGCGCACCCTGCGGTTCTCGTGGCTGCTCGACGGAGAGGAGACGACCACCGAGTTCACGCTGGAGGAGGACGGCGACGCGACCATCGTGTCGGTGTCCCAGACGCACTTCGACTTCCAGGACGTGATCACCGGCAAGAGCATCAGAGGCGTGCTGCAGACGTTCTGGTGCTGCGCGCTCGCCAACCTGGCCGAGCACCTCGAAGGGCGCGAGCTCACGCCCAGGATCGACTTCTCCACTTCGGAGATGCGGGCCCAGATCACGATCGCCGCCTCGCCGTCCGACGTGTTCGACTCACTGACCGACTCGGAGGCGGTGACGCGGTGGTTCGGCTATCCCGTCGAGATCGAGCCGTACGTCGGCGGGCGCTTCGCCATGGGCGGGCTGGCCGACAACCCCGACCCGGCCAAGGTGGTCGAACTCGAGCCCGGACGCAAGCTATCCGTGGACTGGGGGGACGCGGGGGTCGGGACGTGGGAGCTGGAGGGGTCCGGCGGCAAGACGCGGCTGACGATGGTGCAGAGCGGCTTCGACGAGGGCCGGCCCCCGTACGCGGCGTGGGGCGGGTTCCTGTCGGGGCTCGCGGAGCTGCGGCGTTACCACGAGGTGGCGGACTGGCAGCCGATGTTCCTGCCGTAACCTCCGGTGCCCGGACGGCCCTGCGGCCAGGCCGCTCCCACCCTCCGCTCCCGCCGTTCCCGAGGATTTGGCACCTCTACCCGCGCTTCGGCTTGTCGCGCACCAGCGTTCAAGACTCGGCCAGGCGGGGGCGTTGAGACTTGGGTCATGCGATTCGATACCAAGATCGGCATTGTGGTGCGCGCGGATCTGGCCACATGGCAGAAGCTCAACGTCACCGCCTTCCTGTCCGGCGCGGTCGGGGGCGGGGTGCCGGAGACCATGGGGGAGC
>NZ_SMKP01000095.1:0-38490 GCF_004349015.1 Nonomuraea diastatica | reverse complement strand
GTTTCGAGACGCGCCTGCCTGCTCTGAGGGGGGGCCTGCTCTGGGGGCGGGCCTGCTCTGAGAACGGGATGAAGCGGTGCGTTATCCACAGGCGCTCCGGCAGGTCCGTGGTTATCCACAGCCACGGAGGAATCCGCACGGGATCTTGCCGTCGCGTGCGAGCCTTCCCGCCATGAGGCCACGTGTGAAGCCCGCCCTCCGGCGCATCATCCGCGACGAGCACACCCTCCAATTCGGTGTGCACCCTCTCAGGGCCGTCATGCTGAGCGGTCTGACCCGCCCGGTCCGCGCATGGATCGAGAGTCTCGACGGCACCCGCGATCTGGAGCGGGTCCTGCGTGAGGCGGCCCGCGCAGGTCTTGAAGAAGACCGAGCCCGCTCCCTGCTCGACCAGCTCATCTTGCATGGAGCCCTCCACGACGCCTCCGCCGGCCCTGGCGCCCTTCGTGACCTTCCGCTGGCCGAGCGAGACCGTTTGCGGCCGGATCTCGACGCCCTCGATCTGGCCTCGACCTCGCCGGAAGGCGGGATCACCGTGTTCGAGCGGCGCAGAGACAAGCGGGTGCGGGTCTATGGAGCCGGGCGGGTGGGGGCGCAGGTCGTGGCGCTGCTCGCGGGCGCCGGAGTGGGTAATATCCGGGTGTTCGATCCGGGCGTCGTCCGGCCGGGCGACATCACACCCGGCGGTCTGACGTGGGCAGAGCTGGGCCTGACTCGCGAGGCAGGCGCGGTCGCGGTCGCCAGAAGGCTCACTTCCGGCGGCCGCACGCCACCCGTCCCCGTCGAGTCGCGCACGCCTGGCTACGCCACGCCCGACCCCGGCCGAACCACCGCTCCACCATCCGCAACGAGCACCGCCACCGCCCCACCTCCCGCAACGCGCACCGCCACCGCTCACCGCGGCTCGGCGGCCACGACTTCGTGTCAGGGGTCACGCGAAGCCGCCCGTCCTTCCGCGGCCTCCGTGCCCTCCACCCCGGCGGCGCGGTCACGGCCAGCCCTCCGGTCGTCCTCTCCCGCGCCAGAAACGACTCGGCCGTCCCGGCCGGTCCCCAATGCCGACCACCCGGGGTGCCATAGTTCCCACGGCGGCCAGCCGTCCCAGCCCGACCACAGCACCGAGTCCACCACCGGATCCGGCGCCGGGTCCACCACCGACCCCAGCATCGAGTCCGGCACCGGATCCACCACCGACCCCGGCACCGGGTCCGACCGCCTGTCCCGGTCTGCGGCCGGGGTCGATGCGTCCTCTTCCGGTTCGCCGACTGTTTCCCCGGTGTCGAAAGGCGGGCGCGGGGTTCGTCGATCGCCTGCTCGAGACGCCGGGCCTCGGCCGGGCAAGGCGGGTTCGCCTGGGGAAGGGGAGATCGCGCCGTCCGTCAACGCCTCGGCGGGAGGGCCGTATCTGGGAGACGCCACGGATCGGCCCGACCTGGTCGTCCTGGCGCCGGTCGGCCCGCTCGACGGGGTGCTGGTCAATGAGCTGACCGAGCTGCGCATCCCGCATCTCCTGGTGTCGGCCTTCGAGGGCCATGGCATCGTCGGCCCGCTGGTCCTGCCCGGAGAAAGCGCGTGCCTGCACTGTCTCGACCTGACCCGGCGCGACCACGACCCGGCTTGGCCTATCGTCACTGCGAGGCTGGGTGGTTATCCGCCCGGTGAGATTGCCTGCGACTCGACACTGGCTGCCCTGGTCGCAGCCGCGGCGACCGGCCACGCGCTTGCTCATCTCGATGGCCGGGAGTCCGCTGTGACCAACGGCACAGTGGACGTAACCCCTGATTGGCGTTGGAGAAGGCGGTCTTGGACCATTCACCCGCAATGTCGTTGTATGCGAAACAATCCTTATTCGCTAAGAATGGTCATGGCATGACAACCGCGACTGACGTGCTCAGGGACGACCACGAAGGGGGGAAGCGGATCTTTCGAGGTTCGCGCATCAGTGTGAGCGATCTTCCACGCCGTGCCGTCACGCGTTCCGCCAAACTGGCCGCCCTTCCGCTCGGTTTCGCGGGGCGCACCGCTCTGGGGCTGGGCAAACGCCTCGGCGGCAAGTCCGCCGAGATCGTGGCGCAGGAGGTGCAGCAGCGTACTGCCGAGCAGGTTTTCAAGGTCCTGGGCGAGCTCAAGGGCGGCGCGATGAAGCTCGGGCAGGCGCTGTCGATCTTCGAGGCGGCGCTTCCGCAGGAGATCGCCGGCCCCTACCGCGCCACGCTGACCAAACTTCAGGACGCCGCTCCCCCGCTTCCCACGTCCACGGTCCACACCGTGCTCACGGAACAACTGGGTGACGACTGGCGGCAGCACTTCCTGTCCTTCGACGACCGGCCGACGGCCGCCGCCTCCATCGGCCAGGTGCACAGGGCCGTGTGGCACGACGGCCGCGACGTGGCCGTCAAGATCCAGTATCCAGGGGCGGGCAAGGCGCTGCTCGGCGACTTCGCGCAACTGGCGCGCCTGGGCAAGGTGTTCGGCACGCTGCTGCCCGGCCTCGACATGAAGGCCGTGCTGAGCGAATTGCGGGAGCGGATCGCCGAGGAGCTCGACTATCTCAGGGAGGCCGAGGCTCAGCACGCGTTCGCGTTGGAGTTCGACGGCGACCCCGACTTCCACGTCCCCGACGTCGTCGCGGCCAACGAGATGGTGCTGGTCAGCGAGTGGATGGACGGCACACCACTGTCCCGGATCATCGCCGAGGGCACCAAGGAACAGCGCGACCGGGCAGGCCTGCTTTTCGTGCGCTTCCTCTTCTGCTCCCCCGCGCGCGTCGGCATGCTGCACGCCGATCCCCATCCCGGCAACTTCCGCATGCTCGGCAACGGCAAGCTCGGTGTTCTCGACTTCGGCGCGGTCAACCGCCTGCCCGACGGCTACCCCAAGTCGTTCGGCCAGCTGACCCGCATCTTCAATCAGGGCGACATGGAAACCGTCATGCGGGGCCTGCGCAAGGAGGGCTTCATCCGCGAGGACATCCAGATCGACCCCGACGCGTTGCGGGCCTTCCTCGCCCCCTATGTCGAGCCGACCGCAGTGGAGGAGTTCACCTTCAGCCGGGAGTGGCTGCAGGCACAGGTCGCCAGCGTCACGGACCTCCGCCCCACCAACGTGGTTCGCCAGCTCAACCTGCCGACGTCGTACGTGCTCATCCACCGCGTCCATGCGGCGGGCGTGGGTGTTCTGTGCCAGTTGGGCGCCACAGCGCGCTTCCGCGACGAGGTGATCCGCTGGGTTCCCGGTTTCGCCGACGACCCCGATGACGAGGCCCTGGCCACCGGTTGACCGCCGACGCTTCCAGCCGGGCCGGGAGACGCCGCTTTCCTGCCGCGAAGGGACCCTGCGCCAGGTCAAGCAGGACCGATGTGCCTGACCCGGGTTGAACGGGTTTGCCGACTGGGCACATGGCCGGGACCGGGCGGGTGGACAGGCCAACTCGGCACCTCACCTGGACCGGACGGGTGACAGGTCAAGGGCGAACGAAGTGGCGGCCGAGACCAGACGCAAGACAGGCCGGGGGTGAACGAGGTGACCGGCCTGGGCTGGAAAATGAGAAGTCGGCGTTCTCTCTACCGCATCTTGACTACGGTGTGTAATCATTTGAAAGCCAAGTGTCATGCTCTTGGAAGGACCCCCATGTACGGATCCGCGCGTCTGCTAGCGGTCACCGGCCTTGTGGCGGCGGGCCTGCTCTCCGCCGCCTCCGCGGCGAACGCTGTCGTCGACCCGGCGGCCATCGCCGACTGCCTCACCTCCAGCATCGGCGAGCTCACCACGGTGATCGACCCGTCGGCGCCGGGTGTGCCCGCCGAGATCCCCGCCGTGCACTGCCTGACCGGCCCCTGACCGGTCCCGTGCCTTGAGGAGAGGCACGGGAGAGATCGTGACGAGTGATCCCGCGGCCCCGTTGGATCACTCGGCGCGCGCGAGGCACGCGGCGCCCTGCACCCCTGCCCCCGGCGTCCGACACCGTGCCCCGCGATCCGGCAGAGCTGCCCAGCGGTGCCGTCCCGCGAGGTCCGACCGTCCGCACGGATCACCGGGAGGCCCTGCTGGGCAGCTCGTCGTCGGCGGCGAGATCTCTCACCGGGCAAGGCGAGACCCCTTCCGTGGGCGACGTGCTTGTCTGAAGGCAGAAGGAAGAGCCGGGCGCTGGACGCGCCCGGCTCTCATTGACTGGTTCCCATGGGGAGATCCTGCGCCGGCGGCAGGATCTCCGCGATCAGAACGGGTGGCTCATGGCCTTGCGGAGGCGGTCGTTCGCCCGCCTGACCCCACGCCGTGCCCGCTCCACGCGACGGACGCGCGCGATGAGGCGTTGTTCCTCCGCCTCACGATGCAACGTTTGTATTCGGTCATTTACCAGGTCATGGATGAGATCCGGCACTGCGAGGCTCCTCGTCGACTGAGTGATCATGGGTTTCCGCTTTCTTGCTCGTAGGTGCGGTGTTTCAGGCAGCGACCGGGTGCTTGCGGGGACGCCCGCGCGGACGCTTGCGAGGAATGATGGTTCCCCTGAGGATGAGCTCGCCGCCCCAGACGCCCCAAGGCTCCTCGCGCTCGAGCGCACGAGCCAGGCAGGCCTTCTGAATCGGGCAGCCGCCGCAGAGAGCCTTAGCGAACTCCACGTCCTCCGGCGACTCGGCGAACCACAGGTCAGGGTCGGTACGACAGGGGATCTCGGCTTCGTCGATCAGGTCCATGATCGTCTTCGCCCCCATCTGCTTTCTCCTTTGATCGATCTCTTGATCTTGTTCGGGCACCTCGTGGGTGGTCGGGGATCACGGACAAACAAGAAGGCCGCGGATCCTGTCTGCGGATCCGCGGCCTGGTGGGGTCTTCCCGGTCAGGTTATGACCGGGATATCCCGCCAGGGATGCGGACCGCGCAGTCCACCCTTGGTGAGCTGGTTGGCCGGCAGTTCGATACGAGCGGTGTAGACAGGAGCTGCCTGTGCGGCGGCAGCGCCGAAGTGGGCGTGCGCATAGGCGGCGGCCTGACTACGGACAGACTTCTCCTGCCGAGACTTCGTGGGACCATCGACGAGTCTCACCGAGTCACGGCACGCGGAGGCGAGCCACATCGTGGCTGGCATCTTGATGCTGATCACAGTGACTCTCCTCCCTCTGAGATCGTCGGAACAGGACTGTCCGACTCGCTTGACCAAGACCCTAAACCGGGAACCCAGGAACCGGCAACATATTTTCTACCTGCGATTTCGTTACATTCCACAGGCTCTGCGAGGCGGTTCGGGCCTACTTCGTCTGGCGGATCATCGCCTCCTGGACGACCGAGACCACGAGCTCGCCGGACGCGTTGAACATCTCGCCCCGCGCGAGGCCCCGCGCCCTCCCCGACCATGGGGACTCCTGCGCGTAGAGCAGCCAGTCGTCGGCCCGGAACGGTCCGTGGAACCACATGGCGTGATCCAGCGAGGCGCCCACGATGTCCGAGGCTCCCCAAGCCATGCCGTGCGCCAGCAGTATCGTGTCGACCAGCGTGAAATCGGAGGCGTACGCGGCCAGCACGACGTGCAGCAGCGGGTCGTCGGGCAGCTCGGCGTCATAGCGGAACCACACGTTCGTCTCGGCGCTGCGCAGCTCCGGGTTCTGGTACGCCTCCCAGGTGAGCGGCGAGGCGTAACGCGCGTCGACCGGACGCGGGCGCGACAACCAGTCGCGCAGATCAGGATGATCGGCGACCAGCTCGTACATCCTGTTCTTGAACGTGGGCAGCGACTCGGGGTCCGGCACCACCGGCATCACGGACGCCTGGTGCGCCACGCCCTCCTCGGCGACGTGGAACGACGCCGACATCGTGAAGATCGCCTTGCCGTGCTGGATCGCCACGATGCGTCGGGTGGTGAACGAACGGCCGTCGCGGAGGCGGTCGACGTTGTAGACGATCGGGACGGACGGGTCGCCCGGGCGGATGAAGTAGGCGTGGAGGGAGTGCACGTTGCGGTCTTTGGGCACCGTACGACCGGCCGCCACCAGAGCCTGGGCCGCGACCTGACCGCCGAAGACGCGCTGAATGCGCTCCTCCGGGCTTCTCCCCCGGAAGATGTCCAGCTCGATCTGCTCAAGGTCGAGCAGGTCCAGCAACTCCTTCAGCGCCTCGTTCACGTGTCGGTCCCCTTCGTTTCTCCGGTCTTGGGACAAGTGTGACGTGCCGCTTGGTTCCGGCCACAAGGGGGCCTGGCTTGTCCGATGATTGCGTGCCACGGTTTCGCCGGGGTTACGGGTCAGCCGACATTTCGGACGCTTCGCCGGTGAGTCCCGGGCCGTGGCCGCCATCGGCGTCGGGGGCCTCTCGTCGTGTTCGCGCACCCTGCGAAGGGGCGGGTGCCGCCTCTTCTTCGGGTCGTGGTCGTGTCCGGCCGGCGATTCCCGCTACGGCGCGTTCGAGCAGGTCAGTGCTTCCCGAGGGGAGCGTGTTCCCGGCAGACGGCCGCGACACCCCGGGACGAGGCACGCATCGAGGAAGCCGTCAGCCGGCCCGGACCCGCGCCCTGGCCGGCGGCATCTGGCACTCCCGCGACGACGTATCCGCCCGAGCCTCGGATGACGTGGACGAACGCGTGGCTTGCCGGCGCCGGCCAATGTGGCGCGCGCGATGGCCGGGCCCGAGCGCCGGCGCCCCCAGTCGCTTCCTCGATGGCGGCGAAGATCTCGCCCTCATCGGGCAGAGGCGGCGATCTGTACACGGTGGTTGTCGCCGTCGGACAGGAACGCCGCCAGCGCCTGCCCCTCCTCGGCAACGGCGTCACGGTCGGCCCATGAAAAGGGGCGCAGCGGGGTGACGTGCACGGTGTCGTCCTTGACGGTCCAGGTTGCGGCGACCCGGCCGTCGACCAGGACCACGCGCTCGCCGGCCACGGAGAGGCCGCGGTGGGCGTCGTCGACGATACGGGTGCGGTCGTGGTAGCCGAGGAGCGCGTTGTCGAAGGCCGGCAGGAACCGGACCGGCGCTGGTGTGCCGGGATCGGGGCGCGGTGCGTCGGGAAGGTCCAGGAGTTCCCGGCCTCTCTCGTCGCGGAAGCCGATCAGCTCGCCGCGGATCGCGGAGACCGCGGCGGGTAGTCCGGCCAGGCCGGACCATGCGCGTAAGTCGGCGGTGGCGGCGGGGCCGAACGCGGCGAGGTAGCGGCGTACCAGCGCTTGGCCCGCGGGGTCGGAGCCGTCGGTGGCGGGCGGGTCGATGTCGCGGCCCAGCCAGGAGGAGAGGGGGACGTTGCGTACTCCGGCCTTCGCCCGCCATAGCCCGCGTGGCGGGAGCTGCACCATCGGGATGAGTGCGGCGACCAGCATCTCTCCCAGCGGTCGCGGACCTTGCTCCGGCCAGCGGTCGGCGACCGCCCGCGCGAGCTCGGACATCGAGCGCGGCCGGCCGTCGGCCATCACCTCGAGGCCGGCCGCGGCAAGCTCGTCGAGATCGACCCCGGCGAGTTCCTTCCGGTAGGTTCCGAGCACCCGCTGGCGCAGCATGGCGTTGTGGCGGGCCCGCCAGGCCAGGACGTCCTCGGCGGTCATGAGGTGCACGGTACGGCGCATGAGATGGGTACGCACCACGCTGCGCCGCAGCAGCAGGTCCGAGAGCACCGCCGGGTCGAACGCGCGCAGCCGCGACCAGAGTCCGACGAACGGTTCTTGCGGCTCCTGGGCCTGCAGGCCGCACAGGTGCTCGACCGCCTCCAGGGCCGGCAGGTCGGCGCGGTCGAGCAGCAACTGCCGGGCCAGCGTCGCGCGGTTGAGCGCCCGGGTGTCGAGAACGGTCATCAGATCATCATGACCTTGGTCGCCAGCACGACGGCGTCGCGTCGGCCCTGCAGCGCCCGGCCCACGATCTCCTCGGACTCGCCGCGGGGTCCGTAGACGTCGGCGGTGTCGATGACGTCGATCCCGGCGTCCGGGGCCCGGTGGATGATCCTTGTGCAGTCGTTGTGGTCGGGGTTGCCGGCCTGGCCGAACACCATGGTGCCCAGGCAGTACGGGCTGACCTGGATTCCGGTCCGGCCCAGCGTGCGCATCTTCAACTCCAGCTCCTTTCGAGGCTGCTTTACGGGCTTCCACCCGGAGGCGTGGGTCTCGCCCTGGTCGTACGGCAGGCGCGCGAGCACGTCGCAGGCCATCACGTGGAGGGCTTGACGGACATGATCTGCTCCCCGTCACCCGGTTCCCGGGGCGACCACCGTCGCAGGAGTGGCGGACAGGTTGTGGCCGCTTCTGGGCGGCTACCGGGATCCGGCCCGAGACACCGGCCACGGCACGTTCAGCCGGACGTGACCGGCACCCATGCCTGGCCCACCGCTCGCGGCGGGCGCTGTCGGCGCACGACGACCGCCTTGACGGGATGGTCAAGGCGAAGCAGGCGGCAGGGCGAGGGCTTCGACCGGGACTGCCGGGCGGGAGCGGACCGGCGCCCGCGCGGCGTGGTGCGGGACCACCTCGCCGAGCTCACAGGGCCCGGACTGCCAGACCGGGATAGTCGAGGACGAGCCCTGACCCGTCGTAGACCAGGCGGCAGGCGAAGCCGAAGACCGGCGCTTCGTAGTCGTAGTGCTGTCCCGGGCCGTCGCCGGCGACCCGGAGGTAGCGCTGGTCGAGGCGCTCGACGGTGAGATCGGCGGCGCGGACGTACGCGGCCGGAGCGTCGGCCGCATCGCCCGCGGCCAGGCGCATCCGGTGTACGGGGAACGCGTTGGTCACCGCCGACGACTCCAGATCCACGTCCAGGCAGCCGTCCACGCGAGAGGCCGGCACGCCGTCGATCCGCCAGCCGCCCTCACCGTCGCCCTCCAGGAGGGTGTGCCGGGACCCGGCCACCGACCGGCTCCTGATCTCCGCACGCCGGGTGACCCAGTCGCGGTCCACCTCGATCGCGTAGTCGACCACCCAGGTCATCCCGTCCTCGACGGCCGTCGTGCAGCCCTCGATGCGATGCCCGCCTCTGCCCGTCGGACGGAAATAGACCACCTCGAAGCCGGTGCGCGCGCCGAGGTGTCGCCAGGCGGCAGTCTCCGGTGGCGGTGTGAAGGTCATGGACATGATGGTGGCAGAGCCTGGTGACCGCCGCGGAGTCTGGCGCGGTCTCATCATCCATGCCGTCGGCGAGGGATCCTTGCGGGGTCGCACGGACCGGGCGTCACGACCGGCTCCCCTGCGCACGGCGGGTGATCAGGTGGGCTGCAGGGCGGGGTGGTCAGGGATGGCGGCAGAGGGCGAGGACGGCTTCGCCGTAGCGGTCGAACTTGACCTTGCCGATGCCCGCGATCGAGAGCAGTTCCTGTTCCGTCTCCGGCGCACGTTCCGCGATCGCCTGGAGGGTCACGTCCGTGAAGACGACGTACGGCGGGATCTTGGCTTCCTTGGCCGTGGCCGTGCGCCAGGCCTTCAGGCGTTCGAGAAGGGCCTCGTCGTAGTCGGCGGGACAGGTCGAGCAGCGGCCGAGTTTCTGCTCGGCGGCCGCCACCAGGGTCTTCGCGCAGACGCGGCAGCTGACCGGCGCGGCCACCTGGCGGCGTTCGCGGGACGGCGGCGCGACGCGGACCGGAGCGGAGGCGCGGCCGGTGAGGCCGTCGAGGAAACGGGAAGGGCGGCGGCTCTTGCGGCCGCCCGGCGCGCGGGCGAGGGCCCAGGACAGGGAGAGGTGTTCGCGGGCTCGGGTGATGCCGACGTAGAGGAGGCGGCGTTCCTCCTCGATCTGGTCGGGGGTTTCGGCGTAGATGATGGGCAGCATGCCGTCGGTCAGGCCGACCATGAACACGGCGTCCCACTCCAGGCCCTTGGCGGCGTGGAGTGAGGCGAGGGTGACGCCCTCGACGGGCGGGGCGTGCTGCTCGGAGGCGCGGCGTTCGAGCTCGGCCACGAACGTGGGCAGGTCGGCGCCCTCGGCGGCCATGTCCTCGGCGAGGTCGGCCAGGGCTTTCAGCGACTCCCACTTCTCCCGGGCCTTGCCGCCTCCGGAGGGGGGCGTGGGGGTCAGGCCGATGCCGGCGAGGATGTGGTGGACCTCGGAGGCCAGGGGTTCGCCGGCCGCGGAGCGGGCGGCGCCGCGCAGGAGGACGACCGCCTGACGCACCTCGGGCCGTTCGAAGAAGCGCTCGGCGCCGCGCAGGACGTAGGGGATCTCGGCCTTGGAGAGGGCCTCCTCGTAGGCCTCGGACTGGGAGTTGACGCGGAAGAGCACGGCCATCTCGCGCGAGGGCACACCCTTGTCGAGCAGCTTCCTGATGGCTCTGGCCACGCCCGCGGCCTCGGCGGGCTCGTCGTCGTAGTCGGCGAACGCCGGCCTGGGGCCGTCGGGGCGCTGGGCGACGAGTTCGAGGCGGTGGGGGGACTTGCCCTTGGCGATGACGAGGTTGGCCAGGTCGACCACCTGGGGGGTGGAGCGGTAGTCGCGCACCAGCTTGATGACGGCGGCCTCGGGGTGCTCCACCGCGAACCCGGTGAGGTAGCGGGGGCTGGCGCCGGTGAAGGAGTAGATGGTCTGGTTGGGGTCACCGACCACGCAGACGTCGTCGCGCCCGCCGAGCCAGGTGTCGAGCAGGAGCTTCTGCAGCGGGTTGACGTCCTGGTATTCGTCGACGACGAAGTAGCGGTATTGCTGGCGGATCTGGGCCGCCACCTCCTGGTGCTCGGTCATCACGGCCGCCGTCAGCTCGAGAATGGTCTCGAAGTCGACCAGGTGGCGCTGGCGCCTGATCTGCTCGTACGTGTCGTAGAGGCGGGCCACCTCCTCGGCCGGCACGGGAGGGGTGCGGTGGTGTTTGACCGCGGCCGCGACGTAGTCTTCCGGGCCGATCTGGGTGACCTTGGCCCATTCGACCTCGGCGGCGATGTCCCGCAGCTCGGACCGGTCGGGATTTCTGCGGACCTTTCGGCATGCCTCCACCAGCACCGGCAGCTTCGACTCGATCACCGAAGGCGCCTCGCCGCCGATGACCCGCGGCCAGAAGTAGGTGAGCTGGCGCAGCGCCGCCGCGTGAAAGGTGCGCGCCTGCACCCCGGGAGCGCCCAGCGTGCGCAGGCGCTGGCGCAGCTCGCCCGCCGCGCGCGTGGTGAACGTCACAGCCAGGACGCTCCGCGCCTCGACGACGCCGCTGCGGACCGCGTAGGCGATGCGGTGGGTGATCGCCCTGGTCTTGCCCGTGCCCGCGCCCGCCAGCACGCACACCGGCCCGCGCACGGCCTCGGCGACCGCCCGCTGCTCGGGATCAAGACCGATCAGAACGTCATCCACGTTGTTCACCGTTGTTCACCCGTACATATTCCCAGGAGTGGCGGCCATGTGCTTTATTCTGGCAACATGCCTGCCGGCGTATGTTCGTAGTCAACAGGATGCAAAGTACTGGTCTCTTCCCCCGCAATGGGGCCGACCGTCTGCATGGGGGAAAGGAAGGCCGTGCGAACTGCGGTTTCCGTGGGCGTTCTGACGCTTGCTGCCGTTGTGGCCACACCGGTCGCCGCGAATGCGACCAAAGAGCCCACACCCGGTCCCACCGTGAGTAACCCCCTGAGTGCCGATGGTCTTGGGGGCCTCGCGTTAGAAACCGTCGCGTACGGCCGCCACAAGCGTCAGAGCATGGACGTGTGGTGGACACCCGACGGCATGGAGCGCCCGGGTGTCTTCCTGATCCACGGTGGTTGGTGGTCCAGCGGCGACAAGAGATACATGAAGGAGATCACGCGGAGCTACGCCGAGCTCGGCTACACGGTCTTCAACCTCAACTATCGCCTGTCCGGCGATGCCGCCTGGCCGGCGCAGCGCACCGACGCGCTGGCCGCGATCGCGACGGCCCGCAAACACGCCGAGAGGTGGGCGTTCGACCCGAGCAACTACGTGGTGGTCGGCTTCTCCGCCGGCGGCCACATCGCGGCCGCCGTCGGCACCTACGGCGACGGCGTCGCCGGCCTCAAGGGCGTGGTGGGCCTGTCGCCGATCATCTCGCCGCTGCGCGCCTACGCCGACGGCGCGAAGGCCATCGAGCGGGACAAGCGCAAGCTGCGCACCGCCGCCATCCGCCTGGCGGGCGGCTGCCATCCCAAGGGCAAGTGCTCGCGCGTGTGGGCCAGCATGGAGGTGGCCTGGCACGCCAGCCGCAAGGACGCGCCAGTGCTGGCCGTGCACTCGAAAAACGAGTTCGTGCCGCCGGTGCAGAGCCAGCTGCTCAAGCAGATGCTGGGCCAGGTCGGAGTCCCCGTGACGGTCTACGCCGCGCCGGGCAGCAACCACAGCGCCCCCCTCTACCGCATGCCTGGCGTGGCCGAGCGCGTGCAGGCCTGGATCGCCGAGCGCATCGGCTAGACAACGCCGGGGATTAAGCGGCGGGGTCGCGTTGTTGCACCGAGCGCCTGTCTTCCTGACCTTGGAGGGATTCCCCAACATGGCGCTCACGATCTACAGCACCACGTGGTGCGGCCCCTGCAAGCGGCTCAAGTCTCAGCTGGCCCGCGAGGGCATCAGTTACGACGAGATCGACATCGAGCGTGACCCCGCCGCCGCCGAGTTCGTGATGAGCGTCAACAACGGGAACCAGGTGGTGCCGACCGTGGTGATCGACACCCCGGACGGCCGCGTCGTGCGCACCAACCCGTCGGCCATCGAGGTCAAGGCCCTGCTCGAGCCCGTCTGATCACCAGTCGCCGGTCAGCTCGCCGCCGTACCACGTCTCGATCAGGCGGCGGGCTATCGACACCGGCGGCGGCAGACGCAGCTCGCCCGAGTCGAGCGCCCGCGCCATCTCCTCACGAGAGAACCAGTGCGCCTCGGCGATCTCCTCGGCGTCGGGTGTCAGGGTGGTCGTCGTGGCCTCGGCGAAGAAGCCGAGCATGAGGCTGCGCGGGAACGGCCACGGCTGGCTGCCGAGATAGCGCGGGTTGACGACGGTGATGCCGACCTCCTCCGCCACCTCGCGCGCGACGGCGGCCTCCAGCGACTCGCCCGGCTCGACGAACCCCGCCAGGATCGACAGGCGGCCCTGCGGCCACTGCGGCCCGCGGGCGAGCAGGCAGCGGTCGTCGGGGTCGCGGACCAACATGATCACGGCCGGGTCGACGCGCGGGAAGTGCTGGCTGGAGTCTTGCGGGCAGACGCGGATGTGGCCGCCCGCCTGGATCCTGGTGCGGGCGCCGCAGCGCGGGCAGAATTCGTGGGTCGTGTGCCAGGCCTCCAGCGCCACGGCGTAGACCAGCAGGCCCGCGTCGCGGTCGCCGAGCAGGCCGCCCGCCTGGCGCAGCCCGGCCGGCGCCGGCACGCCCTCGGGCGCGTCGCGCAGGCTCATCGGGACCGTCACGCGGCCGTTGCCGTTGCCGTCGCCTGCGGAGACGCCGGGCAGCGGCGCGGCGACCGCGAAGTAGGCGGTTCCGCCCTCCACACCGAGGAGATAGCGCGGCCCCGGCGGCGCCTCCGCGGTGGTGAACAACACCGCCTGCACCTCATCTCCCTGCCTGCGCACCAGCGTGTGACCGTTGTCGATCACCAGCACCCTGGTCGCCGGATCCGACCACACCTGCTCCAGCCGGCGCTCATCGGCCCGCAGTGTCACGGACCTGTCGATGGTGCCGCGCGCCAGAAGCAGTGGTCCGATGAGTTGCTCTTCCGCGGTCGTCTCCACTGGCCGTCCCCTCCCGAATTCCATGTCATCCTATGACCTCGCAGTTGGCGGCCGATTAACGTATCCGGGCGACGCGATGATCTCTCTGAGCTACGATCGGTGAGTTAGGTAAGGCTTACCTGATTCTTCTGGGGGTCCTCGCGTTGCGGCTCTACCTGACCGCGCTCAAACCGACCGACTCTGTGACGGACGGCTTCCTGCCCGCGGCACGCGCGCTGGGCTGCGAGGTGACGATCCTGACGGACCGGCCTGAGCGGCATCCGCACGCGGTCGCGTGCGACGTGCGGGATCCGCGCGCGCTGATCGACACGGTCGAGCAGCTCGGCAGACCCGACGCGATCTTCTCCAACTCCGACCACCTGCAGGCGGAGACCGCGCTGGCCGCGGACTACTTCGGGCTGCCCGGCAAGGACTGGCGGGCGTGCGTGGCGGCCAAGAACAAGTTCCTCATGCGGCGCCGGCTACGGGAGGCGGGGGTCGAGCAGGTCTTCACCGTACGGCTCGCGCCCGGCGACCCGGTGCCCGACGACCCGCCCTACCCGATCGTGCTCAAGCCGCGCGAGGGCGTGGCCAGCGAGGACGTCATGCTCGTCGAGCGAAACCTGGACCGGGCCGTGGCCGAGGTCAGGAAGAGCCGGCCGGGCGAGGCGCTGGTCGTGGAGGAATACCTCGAAGGGCCGCTGCGCACGCTGGAGACGCTGGGCGACGGCACCGGGCCGCGGGTGCTCGGAGGGTTCGAGACGACGCTGGGGCCGCTGCCGTACTTCGTCGAGGAGCGGCTCGACTGGGCGCCTGACGGGCCGCACGAGCACGTGCTGAAGGCGCTGCGGGCGCTCGGGGCGGGGTTCGGCGCCTGCCACACCGAGTACGTCGTCACCCCGCGCGGGCCGAGGATCGTCGAGGTCAACTACCGGGTGATCGGCGACCACTGTGACTTCCTGCTGGGTGACGTGCTCGGGGTGCCGCTCTTCGCGTGGATCCTGCGGGTGCACCTCGGCGAGCCGGCGCCCGCCGTACCCATCCCCGGCCCCGTCCCCAGCGCGTACGGGAGCGCGGTCAGCCTGGTCGCCGACCGGCCGGGGACGATCAAGCAGGCGCCCGGCCACGAGTCCGCCGTCGACGGTGACGTGCGGCTCTGGCACCGGCCGTTGCGGGCCGTCGGCGACGTCGTCTCCCTCACCCACACCAACCGCGACTACCTGGGCGTCGTTCGCGCGGTCGGGCCCGACCGGGCGCGGGTCGACGCGGCCATCGCGGACTACCGGGCCCGCCGGCCGTGGGTGCTCGAATGAGCGCCAGGGAGACGTACCTCGCCGCGCGGGTGCTGAACGCCCTGCTGCGCGAGGACTACGGCGGGCTGTCCTCCCGTGTCACCAGGACCAGGGACGGCGTCGGACTGCTGCTGGCGGACGGCCGCTGGGTGCGCCTGGCACCAGGGCTGGTGTTCCAGGACTTCGTGGTCGCCGAGGGCGAGCGGCTGGGCCTGGAGCAGGTGCTGGAGACGCTCGTGGAGGTGGCCGACCCCGCCGACGCCGAGGGGGTCGCGGCGTTCTTCGAGGAGTGCCTGGCGGCGCTGGCCGCGCTGGAGGCGCACGACGCGCGGGCGGGCGAGGTGCTGGGGCGGCGGCCCTCGTACGAGACGCGGGCCGCGTTCGTGGACCATCCGGTTTACCCGACCTCCCGCGCCCGGCCGGGGTTGTCCGAGGACGACCTGGTGGCCTACGCGCCGGAGTTCGGGCCCGCCTTCGAGCTGCGGTGGGCGGCCGTGCCGCGCGGCGCGCTCGCGCCGCGCTCCGCCGTGCGCCTTCCCGCGGAGGCCGACCCCGGCCTGCCCGTGGGGCCCCGCGAGGCGCTGTTCCCCGTGCATCCGCTGACCACCGGCGAGGTGCGGAAGATCGACGGCGTACGCCTGCTCGACCAGGCCGCGGTCACCGTGCGGCCCACCCTGTCCATGCGGACCGTCGAGGTCACCCCCCGGCTGCATCTCAAGCTGCCCCTGCCGATCAGCACGCTGGGAGCCAGGAACCGCCGCTCGATCAAGCCGGGGACGCTCGCCGACGGCGCCAGAGCCGAGCTGCTGCTGCGCGAGCTGGCCGACCCGGACGTGCTGCTGGCCGACGAGCAGACTTACGCGCATACCGGGGACGAACATCTCGCGTGGATGGCCAGGCGGCTGCCCGCGGGCGAGCTCGTGCCGGTCGCCGCGTTGACCGCCCCCGGCGTGCTCGACGAGGTGGGCGACGTGCTGCCCGGCTATCTGCGGCTGCTGTTCCGGTGGAACGTACGGCTCTTCGTGCGTTTTGGCGTCGCGCTGGAGGCCCACCAGCAGAACCTCGCCCTGGTCCTCGCGGGCGACCGGATGAAGCTGCTCGTCAAGGACAACGACGGGCTGCTGGCCTCACCGGCGCGGCTGGCCACCGCCGGGGTGGCGGTGCCGGAGTTCGGGGACGAGCGCATGCTGAACGACGATCCGCACGCGCTGGCCGACGTGTTCGTGACCATCACGCTGCACCTGGCCGCCGCGGCGGTCACGTTCGGGGCGCTGCCGCACGCCCGCGCGTCCGCGTTACTGCGCGACACGCTGGCCGGAGCGCTCGCCGAGTACGGCGACGACCCCATGGCCAGGCTCCTGCGCGCCAGAACGCTCGACGCCGCCAGGCTGACCGGCAAGTCCATGATCACAGCCGGGACGCTCGTGGCGAAGGAGCGGTCCGGCGCCCGCGACATCAACAAGTTCTACGGGACCAGCGGGCCCAACTATCTGAGGAGAGCTTGAATGCCGAGCCTTGAGGGACTGGCCGTGGAGGCGCCCTCCTCCCTGGCCGAGGAGGCGACGCTGGCGGCCCTGCTGCGCTGCTGCGTGCGGGAGGTGGCCGGGCCGCGCGGCCTGGTGTGGCCGGCGCCGCCGTACCTGCTGCTGCGGGTCGCGGGCACGCTGCTGCGCGTGCGTGCCCACGGCGGCGCCGCGCTGCGCTTCGACGGCCCGCCGGAGCGCCTGGCCGGCGGCGCGTGGCAGGTGCTGACCACGGACGAGCTGATCGGGCTGGCCGAGGCCGAGCTTGGAGGCCCTGAGCCCGGACGCAACGGCGAGTTCGCCGGTCAGGTGGCGGCCAGCAGGGACGCCGTGGCGGCGATCCTGACAGCGAGGGACGCGGCCGTGGCGCCCGCCGACCCGTGGCTGGCGTCGGAGCAGGCGCTCGTGTTCGGCCATCCGTTCCACCCCAGCCCCAAGGCGCGGGGCGGGGCCGGCTGGCTGCGGTACGCGCCGGAGGCGCACGCCGAGTTCCCCGTCAGGCTGCTCGGCGTGCGGGCGGACCTCGTCGCGCAGGACGGGGACGCGTCGGCGCTCGACGCGATGGGCGGCGCGCCGGCGGGCTACCGGCTGCTGCCCGCGCATCCGTGGCAGATCGACCTGCTGCGACCCGCGTTCGGAGCCGAGCTGGTCGACCTGGGGCCAGGCCCCGTCGTGCAGCCGACCTCGTCCGTACGGACGGTGTACGCCCCGGAAACAGAGGTCTGTCTGAAGTTCTCCCTGGATGTACGGATCACCAACTGCGTACGGAAGAACGCCTGGTACGAGCTGGCCGGGGCCGTGGAGCTGACCAGGCGGCTCGACCCCCTCTTTCGTGACGTGTCGGCCAGGCATCCCGCCACCCGCTGGCTGCCCGAGCCCGGCTACCGTTCGGCCGCTCTCGGTCCGAGGCTGCTCGAAGGGCTGGGCGTGATCGTCAGGCAGAGCCCGTGGGCCGCCTGCTCCCCCGGCGTGACCCCGGTGCTGGCCGCCGCCCTAGCCCTCGACGCCCCCGCCCTGGATCCGCTGCCGTGGTGGGAGGCGTACGTGCGGGTGGTGGCGCTGCCGGTGCTGGACCTGTACTTCACGCATGGCGTGGTGCTGGAGCCCCACCTGCAGAACGTCCTGGTCGGCCTGGACACCTCCGGGCTGCCCGCGCAGGCCGTCTTCAGGGACCTGGAGGGCACCAAGCTCGTCAAGGGCCGGCACGACCTCGGCGGCCTGCACCCCGACGTCGCCGGCGCCCTCACCTACGACGCCGACCGGGGCTGGGCCCGGGTGGTCTACTGCCTGCTCGTCAACCACCTCACCGAGATCGCCGCGACGCTCGCCGGGCCCGACGACGCGCTGCTGCGCACGTTGTGGCGCATCGCCCGCGACCTGCTCGCCCGCCAGGCCGACGAGCTGGGCCGGCCGCTGCCCCTCTCTGACCTGCTGGCCGGGGCGCCGCTGCCGGCCAAGGCGAACCTGGGCGTGCGCTGGGCCAGGGCGGCCGACCGCGCCGCCGGTTACGTCCCGATCGCGAACCCGCTCGCATGATCAGCGCCCGCGTCCAGGACGCCGCCACGAGCCTGCCCGCCGTCCCCGCCTACCTCTATGACCTGCCCGCGCTGGACGAGCACGTCGCGTCCGTACGGCGGGCGCTGGGGGCGGCCGAGCTGTACTACGCCGTCAAGGCCAACCCCGACGCCGAGCTGCTGCGCGTGCTGGCCGGGCACGTGGACGGGTTCGAGGTGTCGTCGGGTGGCGAGCACGCCCACGTCACGAGCCTGTTCCCGGGCATGCCGGTGGCGCTCGGCGGCCCCGGCAAGACCGATGCGGAGCTGCGCCTGCCGCACCACCGCCTCCACGTGGAGTCGCCGAACGAGCTGCGCCGCCTGCTCGCGACGGGCCTGGAGGCCGACGTGCTGCTCCGGCTCAATCCCGACCTGCCGGTGGAGGGAGCGGCGCTCACGATGAGCGGCCCGTTCGGGATGGACGAGGAGGGCGTGGCCGAGTGCCTGCCGCTGTTCGGCGAGCGGGTGCGGCTGCGCGGCCTGCACACGCACCTGGCCAGCGGGCTGGACGCGGACCGGTTGCTGCGGCTGGCCGGGATCCTGCTCGGGGCCGCGTACGACGAGGTCAACCTGGGCGGCGGCATGGCGGTCTCCTACTCCGCGCCGGAGACGAGGTTCGGCTGGGAGGTGTACGGGGCCGGGCTGGCGGCACTGGGCCGGGGACGGCGGCTGCGGATCGAGCCGGGCCGGGCGCTGACCGTCTACTGCGGCTTCTACGTGACCAGGGTCGTGGACGTGAAGCGGGTGCGCGGCGAGGCGTACGCGATCGTGCTGGGCGGCACCCACCACCTGCGTACGCCGGCCACCAAGGGCCACGACCAGCCCTTCACGGTCCTCCCCACGGGCGCGGGGCCGGGGGTCGCCGACGAGCCGACCACGTTCGTCGGCCAGCTGTGCACCCCGAAAGACGTTTTCGCCCGAAATATCGTGACCACGGCCCGCGTGGGCGACACCGTGGTCTTCGAGATGGCCGGCGCCTACGCGTGGAACATCTCGCACCACGACTTCCTCATGCACCCGAAGCCGGCTTTCCACTATCTGCGCTCCTGACGCTCTCGATGAGCGCCACCAGGCCGTCGGCGTCGAGCAGGTCGACCGGGCGCACCGTGCGGTTCGCGCGTACGTAGTGGAAGGCCGCGCCCACCCGCTCCAGCGGCACGCCCGCGAGATGCGACCAGGCCAGCCGGTACGCCGCCAGCTGCACCGACGCCGCCCTGGCCTTCTTGCCCCTGGGCGGCTGCCCGGTCTTCCAGTCGACGACCTCGTAGCCGCCGGGCCGCTCGAAGACGGCGTCCATCCGCCCGCGCACCAGCCGGTCGGCGATCATGGTCTCGAACGGCACCTCGAGCTCGACCGGCCGCCGGTCGGCCCACTCGCTCTCCTCGAACCGCTCCTGCAGCTCGGCCAGCCGCACGTCGGCCTCTTCGAGCTCGTCGTACAGGTCGAGCTCGAAGTCGTCGATCAGCCGCTGCTGGTCCCAGCGCGTCTCCAGCCACTTGTGGAACGACGTGCCGCGCCGGGCCAGCGGCGCGGGCTTGACCGGGACGGGACGGCGGATCCTGCGGGCCAGCTCGCGCGCGTCGGCGGCCAGCGTGACCAGCGACGACACGGTCAGCTTCGCGGGCAGCTCGACGATCGTCGCGGGCCGGCGCCGGTGCAGCTCGCGCTCGCGCAGGAGCAGGTCGGTGTCGCGTTCCCAGGCGCGCAGGCGCTCCTCCTCGAACGACCGCAACGGCTCGCCCGCCTCTTCGTCCTCGTCGAGGTCGCCGGAGAGTTTGCCCGCGAGGGCGTCCTCGACCAGGCGGGCGCCGTCGATCACCGACTCGTAGCGCAGCCCCTCCGGCGTGACCGGCCAGACGGCCTCGGCGGGCTCGGCGAGCAGCGGGTTGGTGGCCCCCTCCCCCAGGTCGCCGGCCCAGAACGAGACGCGGTCAGCCGTGTCGCGGATCTCCAGCAGGAAGTCGGACGGCTCCAGCGGCTTCGTCGCGGTGCCCCAGCGGTAGCCGGAGGCGATCAGGTGATAGTGGGCCCTGGTCACCGCGACGTACGCCAGCCTGCGCTCCTCCATCAGGTCGCGCTCGCGGCACCGCTCGTCGAACGCGGCCAGCTCCTCCTTGCTCAGCCCGCCGAGCCTGGGCAGGTCGGCGGCGTCGCCGCGCAGGGAGTAGGGGAGCTTGCGCGGGTTCTCCGTCCAGCGGCTGTTCATGACCGGGGTGGCGGGGAACACGCTGCCCGTGGCGATCGTGCCCTTCGAGCTGACGAGCTGCGACAACCCCGGCACCACCACGATCGGCCATTCCAGCCCCTTGGAGGCGTGCACGGTCATCAGCTTGACGCTGTTGCTCTCGCCGACCCGTCCGGCCTCCAGCCCGAACTCCTCGCTCTCGGCCGCCTGCAGGTAGGCCAGGAACGCGCCGAGGGTCGGGTCCTCGGCGTCGCCCGCGAACCTGGACGCCGCGTCGAGGAACGCGTCGAGGTCGGCCCGCGCCGCGAACGCGCTCGCCGTGCCGCTGCGCGCGGCCACCTCGACGTCCAGGCCGAGCCGCCGCTCGACCTCGGAGATCAGGTCGGGTAGCGGCTGCGCGGTGTGGGCTCTGAGCTGGCGCAGCTCATGGGCGAGCGCGACGAGCCTGGTGCGGGCCGGCGGAGAGAACGCCTCCAGCCACTCCTCCCTGTCGGGCAGCTCGTCCAGCGCGTCGACCAGGCTGCCGCGCTCCTCCGCCAGGTCGGCCACCACCTGGTCGAGCGGGTCGTCCTCGCGGTGGCTCTCGCTCAGCTCGCGGGCCAGCTCGCGCGCGTGCTCCCCCAGCACCCGCAGGTCGGCGGGGCCGATGCGCCAGCGCGGCCCGGCCAGCAGCCTGGCCAGCGCGTCGCCGGCCGTGGCGTCGTAGAGGACGCGGAGGGTGGCCACGATGTCGCTGACCTCGGGCACGGTGAGCAGGCCGCCGAGGCCGACCACCTCGACCGGGATGTCGCGGTCCTCAAGCGCCCTGCGCAGGGCCGGGAACTGCGAGCGCTTGCGCGCCAGGATCGCGACGTCCTGGGGCTGCACGGCGAACGTCTTCTTGCGCTCTTGCTCACCCCAGGGCATGCCGTCGGGGGCGACCTCCTGGCCGAGAATCCTGGCGATGCCGTCGGCGATCCACGCGGCTTCGTCCTCGGCGGTCTCGTGGAAGGCGCAGGTGACGCGGCCCCGCTCGACGCGGTTGGGGCCGGGGACGAGGACCGGCACCTCGCGGGCCTCCATGCGCAGCGGGAGCTGGACGCGGGCGGCGACGTCGAGGACACGGTCGCCGTTGCGGAAGCTGACGCTGAGCTGGCGTACCGAGGCGAGATCGCCCGAGCTTGTCCGGAAATCTCGGGAAAAGCGGCGGAGATTGCCGGAGGAGGCGCCGCGCCAGCCGTAGATCGACTGGCAGGGGTCGCCCACGGCGGTCACCGGATGGCCGCCGCCGTAGAGGGAGCGCAGCAGCACGAGCTGGGCGTGGCTGGTGTCCTGATATTCGTCGAGCAGCACTACGGAGAAGCGGGCGCGCTCGATCTCGCCGACCTCCTTGTGGCCGGCGGCGATCCTGGCGGCCAGCGACATCTGGTCGCCGTAGTCGATCACCTCGCGGCGGCGCTTGAGCCGTTCGTACGCCTCCGCCAGCGGCAGCAGCTGCTCCCTGGCCTCCTGGACGCTGAGCGGCTTGCGCTGCGCGAGCGTCGTGCGGCCGGGCAGCACGGCGAGGCGGTCCTTCAGCCGCTCGCCCAGCCGCCTGACGTCGGAGGGCGAGCGCAGATGCTCCGACAACTCGCCCGCCAGCTCCAGCACGGCGGCCGTGACCGACGGCGGGCCCAGCTCGATCTTGTCCATCGGCCCGTCGTACATCGCCACCACCCGCGACGCGAGCTGCCACGACACGGCGGGCGTGACCAGGCGCATGGTCGGCTCCAGCCCTTCGCGCAGCGCGTGGTCGGTCACCAGGCGGGAGGCGTAGGCGTGGTAGGTGGACACTGTGGGCTCGTTGTCGAGCGCGCCCGGCTCGACCAGGCCGGCCTCCGCCAGGCCGGACAACCGTTCCCTGACCCTCGTGGCCAGCTCGGCCGCGGCCTTGCGGGTGAACGTCAGGCCGAGCACGTTCTCCGGCTTGACCAGGCCGTTGGCGACCAGCCAGACCACGCGGCCGGCCATCGTCTCGCTCTTGCCCGAGCCCGCGCCCGCCATGACGACGGCCGGCTCCAAAGGCGCCTCGATGATCGCGGCCTGCTCGCGGGTGGGGGGCAGGATGCCGAGCTTGCCGGCGAGTTCGGCCGGGGTCAGCACACCTGGCCCCCGTTGTCGTTGACCGGGCAGCTCGCCCTGGCCGCGCAGGTGCGGCAGCCGTCGTTGACCTTGGCCTGGAAGAACGGGCCCGACATGCCGGTCGCCACGGTGTCGACCAGGTCTGCGGCCCAGCCGGGGTCGCGGTCGTCGGCCAGCGCGCCCTGCCGCTGCTCCAGCGCCTCCTTCTTGCCCGCCGCCTTGCCCAGCTGCACCAGCGCGGCCCCGCCCGGCTCGGTCATGCCGTGCCGGGCGAACGCGCCGAGCAGCGCCGCGAGCTGGTAGACGCCCAGCTGCGGATGGCGGTCGAGATCACCCGCCTTGGGTTTGGCGCCGCCGGTCTTGAGGTCGATGATGACCGCGCGATTGCCGGAGTCACGCTCGACCCGGTCGACCCGGCCCTTGATCTGCACGCCGTCGGAGAGCATCGCGGTGAACGCCTCCTCCAGCGCCACCAGCTCGCGCGGATTCTCCTTGTGCCAGCGCAGGAACTTGCCGATCATCTGCTCGGCGACCTGGCGCTGCTTGCGGTTGTACCAGACGCCGCCGAAGTCGAGATCGTTCCAGACCTGGTCGAGGCGGTCGCCGAGGAGATCCTCGCTGGGCAGGTCGGTGGCCGCCAGGACGGCCAGCGCGTGGATGACGTTGCCCAGGCCCTGGGCGGTGCTGGTGCCCGCGGCCCCGACCGCCGTCTCCAGGAGCCAGCGCAGGCCGCACTTGGTGAAGCTCTCGACCGCCGACGGCGAGATGCTGACGACCCCGTCGGGCCAGCTCAGGGCACGATCGTCGGAGATGGGGGTGAGGGCGTACCAGTCGTTGGGGTGGGCACCCTGGACCCCCGCGGCGGCCAGGCGGGCGAGCTGGCGCGCGGCATTCTGGCGCATCTTCGCCGGCTTGGTGGGGTCGGTCACCGCGCTGCGCAGGTCGGCCACGAGCGCGGACATGGTGAGCCAGCGGGCGCGGTCGTCGACCGTGGCCGTCTCCACCGCGCCCGGCATCAGCTCGCTCAGGAACCTGGACGGCCGTTCGTCGGTGTCGTCGCCGCCCACGGCCGTCACCACGAGCCTGCGCCTGGCCCTGGTCGCGGCGACGTAGAACAACCTGCGCTCCTCGCCCAGCAGCTTGGAGACCAGCGAGGCGGCGCTCGGCTCGGCGCCCTCGACCACCTCGACGAGGTCCTCGACGCCGAGCAGCGACCCGCGCAGGCGCAGATCGGGCCAGACGCCCTCCTGCACACCCGCGACCACGACGACGTCCCACTCGAGACCCTTCGAGCGGTGGGCGGTCAGCACGCGTACGGCGTCGCCGTCGGGCGCCCGGTCGGCCAGCGTGTCGCCGGGGATCTCCTGGGCGGCCAGGTCGTCGATGAACACCTCGGGGCCCGCCTTGGGCATGCGGTCGACGAACCTGGCCGCGTGGTCGAACAGCGCCACCACGGCGTCGAGGTCGCGGTCGGCCTGCGCGCCCCTGGGGCCGCCCGCCAGGCTCAGGTCGGTCCAGCGCTCGGACAGGCCGCTGCCCTGCCACACGGCCCACAGGAGGTCTTCGGCGGTGCCCTCCTGCTGTGCGGCCTCCCTGGCGGTGGCGAGGAGCCCCGCGACCCGCTCGGCGGGCAGGGCGATGTGGGGCTCGACGCGGGTGAGCTCGCGCACGTCCTGCACGGCGGCGACGAGCAGCTCGCCGGACGAGCGTGCCACTAACGGCCGCTCGTCGTCGCCGGTGTCCGTCTCGCGCAGCGCGGCCACGGCGTCGTTCTCGGCGATCTTGAGAGCCCGGCGGAGCCGGCGTACGCCGATCATGTCGGTGCCGCCGAGCGGGCCCGTCAGCAGCTCCTCCGCCACCGGCTCGTCGAGCTGGGCCGGGTCGAGCGCGACCCGCAACATCGTGAGCAGCGGGCGCACGCCTGGCTCCTGGGCGATCGGCACCTCATCGCCCGCGATCATCGTCGGCACACCCGCGTTGACCAGGGCCCGCCGCAGCAGCGGCACCTGGCGTTTGGCCGAGCGGACCAGCACCGCCATCCGGTGCCACGGCACGCCGTCGATCAGGTGGGCCCGCCGCAGGGTGTCGGCCACGATGGCGGCCTCCTGGCTGGTGCTGTCGGCCAGCAGCACCCGCACGTCGCCGGCTTCGGCGTCGGGGAGCGGCGTCAGGTCGCGGTGGTCGTGCTCGTGCCCGTACGCGTGGTCGGGCATGGGGGCGACCGGCAGCCGGGCGGCGACCCTGCGCGAGGCCTCCAGCAGGTCCGCGCCGCTCCTGCGGCACGCCCGCAGCGCCAGCACCCGGGCGGGGCGGCCGTCGCGGGCCGGGAAACGCTCGGGGAACTTCATGATGCCCTGCACGTCGGCGCCCCTGAAGCCGTAGATCGACTGGTCGGGGTCTCCCACCGCGACCAGGTCGCGGCCGTCGCCCGCGAGCTGGGCGAGCAGCAGCTCCTGAGCCGGGTCGGTGTCCTGGTATTCGTCGACGAACACCACGTCGTGCGCCGCCCGCTCGCGCGCCAGCACCCCGGGCCCGGCCAGCAGCGCCGAGGCGGCCCTGACCAGCTCGGCGTAGTCGTAGGTCTCCTCGGGGTCGAGGTCGAACCTGTCCTGGTAACGCTCGGCGAACCGGCCGACCGCCACCCAGTCGGCGCGTCCGTGCCGCCGGCCGAGCGCGACCAGGCGCTCGGCGTCGAGGCCGCGCTCGTTGGCCCGCGACAGGAAGTCGCGCAACTCCTCGGCGAACCCGCGGGTCTTGAGCGGTTCGCGCAGCGACGCCGGCCAGTCGGGCGCGCCGTTCTCCAGCTCGCCATGGAGCAGGCGGCGGATCTCCAGGAGCTGCTCGGGACCGGTGAGCAGGCGCGGCGGGAGCTTGCCTTCGAGCACGGACTCGCGGCGCAGAAGGGCGTAGGCGTAGGAGTGGAAGGTGAGGGCCAGCGGGGTGCGGGTGGTGCGGCGCAGGCGGGCGGTGACGCGCTGGCGCAGCTCCTCGGCGGCCTTCCTGCTGAAGGTGAGGATGAGCACCCGCTCGGGGTCGAGACCCCGCCGCTCGATGCGGTCGACGACGCTCTCCACGATCGTGGTGGTCTTGCCGGTGCCGGGACCGGCGAGGACGAGGAGGGGGCCGCTCTCGTGCTCGACCACGGCACGCTGGTGCTCGTCGAGCACAGGAGGCACAACAGGGCCGCTGTTGCCGCGACGCACCAGCCGCCAGGTCTGACCACTCACAACACTAGATTCCACCAGACCACAGGGGTAGATCGTGCCGACTTGCCCGGTCTCCTTGCACGATCCGCCTACCGTATCGAGGCAAATATCCAGATCCCCGGCGACACGCCGCCCCGCCGTTCGCCCTGAGCTTCACCTCTGCATACAGAGAGTTGATATCAAGTAACTTAGGGTTATGTTCTGGCTGGTCCGCTCCGAGACGCCGCAGCACTCTGACGAGTGGCTGGACCAGGGTCGCCGACGTGGAGCTGCCCGACGGGCGCCACCTCGGCCACCGGCTCGTCCGCACCGCGCCCGGCGCGCGGGTCGTCGTCACCGACGGCCACGACCGGGTGCTGCTGATCTGGCGGCACCGCTTCATCACCGACACCTGGGGCTGGGAGATCCCGCTCGGGCGGATCGACGAGGGCGAGATGCCGATCGCGGCGGCGGCCCGCGAGGTCGAGGAGGAGACCGGATGGCGGCCTGGCCCGCTGCGCCCGCTGCTGTCCGTCCAGCCGCTCAACGGGCTCTCCGACAGCCTGCACCACGTCTACCGCGCCGAGTCGGCCACCCGCGTCGGGCCGCCCGCCGATCCCGCGCACGATCCTGGCAGGCGCCTCCTCCTGCCGGACCTGCCCGACCTCTGACGACCGGCCGCCGCCCCGTCAGGGGAAGAGGTGGTCCACCACGCGCGCCGTGGCCTTGCCGTCGTCCTTGGGCGCGAACGTGGCGCGGAAGGCGTCGTACCGGTCCGCGTGTGCCGCCGCCACCTCGTCGATCGACCTCAGCGCGTCGATCACCTCGGCCGACGTCGACAACACCGGCCCCGGCGCCTGCTCGGGCAGGTCGAGGTAGAGGCCCCGCTTCGACGAATATTTCGCCAGGTCGTAGCCGTAGAACACGATCGGGCGGCCGGTGCAGACGAAGTCGAACATGACCGAGGAGTAGTCGGTCACCAGGACGTCGGTCACCAGAAGCAGCTCGGCGATGTCTGGATATGTGGTGACGTCGCGGGCGATGTCGGGGACAGCAGGCATGGCCTGCATCGGGTGGGCGCGTACGAGGATCTCGTGGTCGGCGCCCAGCGCCTCCCGGGCCTTGGCGAGGTCGAGCTTGACCATGGCGTTCTTGCGGTCGTAGTCACGCCACGTCGGCGCGTACAGGACCACCCGCTTGCCCGGCGCCAGCCCGAGACGCTCGCGCACCGCAGCCGCGAGCGCGTCGCGGTCGGGCGAGGTGAGCACGTCGTTGCGGGGCAGGCCGCTCTCCAGCACCTCACCCTTGTAGCCGAACGCCTTGCGCAGCACCGGTGTGGCCCACGGCGACTGCGACAACAACAGGTCCCAGCCGCGCACCTCCGCCGCCTGCCGGTACCAGATCGGCGGCTTCGGGTCGCGCTGCATGTGGGGCTGGTCGTTGCCGAGGTGCTTGGCCGGGGTGCCGTGCCAGGTCTGCACCACGACCTGGTCCTCGCGGGCGCGGAACCACGTGGGCAGGAACGCGTTGGTGATGATGTGGCGCGATCTGGCCAGCGCCGCATGGTGCTCGCGGCTGCCGGCACGCACGACGGTCGCGCCGCCCTCCGGCACGAACGCGCCGTCCTTGACGATCCAGATGTGCTCGCGGTCGTCGCCCCGCCGCAGCCGCTCCTCGTAGATCGCGCGGACGCTGTCGGCGTACAAACGCCCGTCGTTGACGACGTAGGCGGTCGCGTCCGTCAGCGGCTCGGAGCGCTGGGCCGGGTAGAACACGCGGCGCAGCACGTGGGTGCCCGCCACGCCCCGCTCGTCGGCGGGCCGGTCCTCCTCGACCGTCACCACCGGCACGTCGAACCGCGTGGAGATCATCCGGTACGTACGCCCGTCGAACGTGCGCGGATCCTCGTCGAACCCGGGCAGCGCGGCGTGGTCGACACGCAGCGGCACGATCTCACCCGAGGGGTGGCGCACCGACAAGTTCCAGGTGCCGGACGCCAGCGGCACGGCATCGCCGAAACGGTCCATGGCCGCCGGCTCGACGCGTACGGTGAACGCGTCGCCGGACCGCTCCATGGGAATCCAGTAGGACAGCCCCGACCTGTGCCGCAGCGTAAGCGTGCGGGAGCCCGGCGCGTCGGGATAGTCGCCGCGCAGGACGAGCACCGGCCCTTCCCAGTCCACCGAGGTGATCACCGGCCGGATGCGGTGGGCGGAGACGACGACGCGGTCACGCCGGTCGCCGAGCACGGTGATCTCGCGGTCGCCCACGGTCGTGCGGGTCTCCACCAGGTCGGCGAGCATGACCGACGCGGCGGGGTCGCCCTTGGGCTCGACCCAGAGCCGCCGGCCGTCCTTCTCCTGCAGCAGCGCGGGCACGGCCAGCCCGACGACGACCTGCGTGCCGTCGCCCGAGGGCGTGAAGTCGGCGGCGATGCGGTGGCCGCCCAGCCTGGCGTGACCCTTGGTCACCGTACGGCCGGGCAGGGAGATCGTGAGTTCGAGGCGTTCGCCGTCGACGGACACGCCCTTCAGCTCGGCCCGGTTGGGCTGGAGCACGACCTGCAGCGCCCTGTCGGACGTCCAGACCGGCCTGGCCCACCAGCCCGGCTTCAGCCGGCGCCCGGCCGGGCGCTCCGGCCTGCCGACCGAGAAGCCGCGCAGCAGGCCGGTGGCCCGCGCCCCCCGGCTCCAGAACACGATCTCCGCGCGCCACGTCGTGGCGTCGGGTACGGAGGGCCGGTGGCGCATCCGGCGGCGCACGGCGGACACCGCGCCGCGGACGGCACCGCGCCAGCGCAGCGACCACGGGCTGAGATCCGCGCTGAATCCGGACCAGTCGTAGTTGCAGCCCGGCTCGCGCGCCCCGTGAGTGGCCTCGGGGGCGAGGACCCGGCGTGTGCGCATGCGGATGGGCGGCAGCCACCGAGGGCCGCGCAGCACCACGGTCGCCCAGTTGAACCTGCGGCTGCGCACGGACAGACCCGCCAGGTAGGCGAAACCGGTGACGCGCAGCTTGCCGTCGACCCAGACGATGTCGTCGATGTGGGTCACCGGGACCAGGTCGGAGCGGCGCAGCCGGAGCAGGTCGGGCGGCAGCTCGTCGCTGAAGGGCAGCTCGGCGTACCAGCGCAGGCCCTTGCGGATGCGCTTGGACGGCTCGGCCGCCGCGGCCACGACCGTGGTGAGCGTCTCGCCCTCGACGAGCTCATCGTCGGGGCGGTGCTCGATCAGGTGGCAGATGACGCGGCGCGCGACCGGCAGGTCGCGTTTGACACGCGCGTCGACGCCCGCCAGGTAGGGGCGGATGACGTGGAGCAGCTCACGCCGGCGCGCCGCGCCGCGCTTGACCGCGAGGTCTATACGGTTCCCCAAAGGGCCGCTCAGCACCTCGGTGTCGAACGCCGCGTCGCGACCGCCTGGACCGACCGCTCGCATGACCGCTTCGAGAGGCTCGCCACGATCACAAAGATCTTGGACAGCCTTCAGGCGGTCGGCGAGCGAATCGCCGCCCTGGCTTTGGGCTGTAACGCCGGTGGCCATAGGGAGGCACCGCCTTTCGGGCCGCCATCAGTGTTTTGCCCATGGTAATGGGCGTCACATGTCACAGAATCGCCCGTTCGGCGAAAGTGCTGGTCAAGCCGCTTACTGAAAATCCGCTGAACGCCCGTCCCAGCGGGCCCGCCGCATGTCCACCCGCTCGCCGCGCAGCGGCGTGCCCTCCTCGCGCCAGTGGGCCAGGCATCTCCGCAGGTGGTCGGGGGCGGCGCCGCTGCCGTCAGCGTGCACGACCCGCCACCACGGCACGCCGCCGCCCCACGTCGACATCACCGCGCCGACCTGACGCGGACCGCCCTCGCCGAGGTATTCGGCTATGTCGCCGTAGGCCATGACCTTGCCCGGCGGGATGCGCTCCACGAGATCGAGCACCTTCTCCGCGAACGGGTTCATGGAGTCCATGCGGCCGGCCCAGCGTCGATGATCTCGTCGAACTTGCCGATCTCCACCGTGCCGCCGCCCGCCTCGACCTCGATGACGCCGTCACGCAGGGCGTAGACCTCGCCGTCCTCGCCCACGAGCCGGGCGCCGAGCGCGGCCGACAGCCGCAGGAGTTGTGCCACCTGCCAGTCGGAGCCGGGCTCGCCGATCAGCTGGTCCTCCCAGCGTGCCACCACGTGCGTGGCGCCCCCGTGACCGGCCACGATCTCGTCAGATCCGCGCAGCTCGAAACCGGCCGGCGCGATGGCCTTCGCGAGCTCCGCGAAGGCGAGTGGCGACTCACGCACCACCCGCAGCTCGTATCCCATGACGGGGGACCATAGCGGATCTTTACTCCTCTCGTCGTCGGGAGCCTTTCACTCCTTGCGCTGATTGAGCATGATGATCGCGCCGCAGAACGCCACCAGCGCCACCAGCACGCCGCCGCCGTACAACACCAGGCGGAGCGGGTCGGGCCCAGGAGGCCCCGGAACGGGTGAGTCCTCGCCCTCCCCGAAATGCTTGATCCCCGGCACGACGCCGCGTTTCGCGCCGGTCAGGCGTCCGGCGGCGGTGAGCGCGGCCGCCGCGTCGACCACGCCGAACCCTGTCCGGTCGTCGTAACCGGCGGCGGGCCGGCCCTTGGCGCTCGACGACAGCGCCTGGGCCACCTGCTCCGGGCGCATCTTCGGATAGCGCGACTTGATCAGCGCGGCCACGCCCGCCACGAGCGCGGCGGCCGAGCTGGTGCCCTGCGACATCTCGTAGCCGCTCCTGCGCTTGACCACCGGCACGTCGACGCCGGGCGCCGCGACCAGCACCGACAGGTTGTCGCTGCTGAACGTCGCCCGCCTGCCCTGCTTGTCGGTGGCCCCCACGCCGATGACGCCCGGGTAGCCGGCGGGGAAGCTCCAGTAGGAGGTGCCCTCCTTCTTCGCGTAGTCGGTCTGGCCGTCGTTGCCCACGGCGGCCACCAGCACGACGCCCTTGCCGAGCGCGTAGGACACGGCCTCACGCTCGGACCTGAGCGGGCCGTAGGAGCCGATCGACATGCTGACGACCTGGGCGCCGTGGTTGGCGGCGTAGCGCAGGGCGCGGGCAAGCGGGCTCTCCGGCGATCGCCCCTCGTCCGGCGCCGGCGTGGTCATCGTGGGCTCCTCGTCGGTGACCAGGGGCAGCGAGAGGATGCGCGCGGCCGGGGCGACGCCGGTGAACCCGTCGTCCTCGCCCGAGCCGGCGATCAGCCCGGCCATGGCGGTGCCGTGCCTGCCCGGCGACACTTCGCGGCTCACCGCGCCCGAGGTCATGTCGGGACCGGCGCTCACGCGGCCCTTGAGCTCTTTGACCTCGCCGTCCACCGCGCTGTCCACGACGGCGACGGTGACGCCCGCGCCCTTGGTGACCGACCACGCCTGCTCGACGTTGAGCGCGTCCAGCACCCACTGCTGCTGGTCGCGCACGGGGTCGGCGGCGGGTCCTGCCAGGACGAGCAGCGCGGCCGTGAGCGTGCGTACGGCGTTCAGCACACGTTCCCCTGGGTACAGGGCGGCACCTTGGGCGGGTCCGCCAGGAAGTAGGCGATCTGGTTGCCGACCGACTTGGCCGCCGGCCACAACTCACTGTGCAGGATCTCCTCGGGCGGGACCGCCGCCCTGGTGCGCCCGTCGGCGTAGCCCGCCGTCGAGAACACGATGTACGGCCCCGCGCCCACCCAGCCGGTGCGCTGGCGCTGCTGCGGGCCGAAGCGTTCGGCCACCGTGCCGGGGAAGGCGACCGGCAGCACGCCGACGCGGTCGTCCTTGGTGAGCTCGTCCGTCGCCGAGACCCTGGACTCCTCGTTCTCCAGCACGGCGACGCCGACCGTGATGACGAACGCGGCCGTCTGGTCGGTGTACGTGGCCCGCAGCATGGTGACGCACCCGTGGCTCTGCAACACCCCGGCCACGGAGGCGTCCACGCCCTTGCCGCAGTCGGTCTCCGGTGCGATGCCGACGCGCCTGGCGTACTGCTGGGCGCGGTCGAGGCCGACGTACTTCACCTCTTCCGGGAAGACGCCCGTGGCCGGCCACGCCTGCCAGCGCCTGGCGATCTCCTCGTCTTTGTACTGGTTCTGCTCGGCGGCGGTCAGCGGGCGCGAGCGGGTCTCGGCGACCAGCCCGACCGCGCCCAGCAGCACGACGATGACCGAGACGGCGACGATGACGCCGAGCAGCGCGACGAAGATGCGCCGGTAGCGGATGCCCTGCCTGAGGTTCTCCATCTGGGCGCGCTGCCGGGCGGCCGTGCGCGTGCGGGAATTGGCCGCGGGCCATGCGCGGACGCGTGACCTGCGGCCGGTCGCGGCACCGAGCGGGTTGCTCCGTTGCTGCGTGGCCTCTCCCCCGGCGCGCGGAAGCCCTGAGGTCGTCCTACGTGCCTTCACCACCGCCTCGTTCCCGCGTTCGCTTGTCTATTTCGTCCCCCTAAGTAGGCGGATCATGCCTCTTGTGAACTCTGTGCCCGGCGTACGCGCCTGACCAGGATGAATATGACGGCCAGGGACGCGAGCGCACCGGCGCCCGCCGCGGCGGCGATGGCGGAGTAGAGCGTCACCTGCCGCCGGTCCCTGGTGATGACCTTGACAGGGCCCGCGTCGGCGCCGGCCAGCGGCTTGGCCGGGTCGTGGGCATCGGCGCCGGTGGCGGTCTCGGTGTGCCCGGCGAGCATGCCGGCCTCGGCCAGCGCCCTGGCGGCGTTCACGACGCCGAAGCCGGTGGCGGTGTCGTAGCCGCCGGGCGGGCGGTCGGTGGCGCCAGTGGAGAGGGCGCGGGCGACGAGCGGCGGCGACATATCCGGATATTTCGCTTTAATGAGGGCAGCTACCCCGGACACCAGCGCGGTCGCCTGCGAGGTGCCCCTGCCGACCCAGTATTCGTCGCCAGGGCCCGCACCCATGATGTCCACGCCGGGCGCGGACACCAGCACCGAGGAGTTCCAGTTGGAGAACGCGGCCCGCCGCAGCCGCCGATCCGTCGCCCCCACCGAGACGACCCCGGGGAACGCCGCCGGGTAGGAATAGGGTGCGAAGTCGCCGTCGATCTTGCTGTCGCCGTGGTTGCCTGCGGCGGCCACGAGCACGACGCCCTTGGAGATGGCGTAACGGATGGCCGCACGCTCCTGCCGGGTCGCCAGCTCTTTGGAGATCGACATGTTGATCACGTCTGCTCCCTCGTCCACCGCGTAGCGAATGCCACGGGCCACCACGTTCTCGAAGCGCTCGGCGGAGTTGAACTCCCGGAAACCGGGCTCTTCATCCTCAAGGATGACCCTTACTGACAGTACGTGTGCTTCGGGCGCGACGCCGATGATCCCCCGTTTTCCGTTGGGCCCGTGGCCGTGCCCGGCGATCAGCGAGGCCATGTACGTGCCGTGCAACCTGCGCGGAGTCACCCCCAGCGGGTTTGCGCCCTCAGTGAAATCCTTGCCCACGCGTACCGAGCCGGCCAGGTCACGATGGCGCGGGTCGACACCGGAGTCGAGCACGGCCACGAGCACCTCTGCGCCCTTGCTGGTGCGCCACGCCTCGGTGAGGTCGAGCGTCTCGATCACCGCCTGCTGGCCGCCCCGCACGTCGTCGGCCCAGACGGGCGGGCCGGCGGGCGGCGTCACCAGCAGCAACGACCCGAACGCCGCCGCCACCGCACTTCGCCTCAGCACGGCACCGCCTCTGCCCTGCCTCAGCACGTCCACTCCTTGGCCGTGCAGTCGGGCATCCGCGGCGTGCTCAGCTCCGACAGCACGTGCTCGGAGATCTCGGTGGCGAAGGCGAAGATGGCGGGCCGCTGCTCGGCCACCGCGTCGGCGGGCCGCCCGTCCACCTGGCCTGCGGTGGTCAGCACGAGATAGGGGCCCGCCTGGCGCACCGAGCCCGCCTGGCGTACGACAGGAGTGAACCGGTCGGCCACCGTGCCGCGAAGGGCCAGCGGCCGCAGGCCAGGCGCGGGTTCGCCGTTGTCGGAGAAGGCGGACTTGGCGTGCAGAGCGCCCCGCTCGTCGCGCATGGCGACGACGCCGATCGTCACGAGCACTCCGCGTAGCGCGTCGATGTAGGTCGCCCGCACCACGCCCCGGCAGCCCGCCGTGCGCAACGCCGTGGCGGCCTTGGCGTCCACGGAGTCCGCGCACGAGGTGCGTGGCGAGATGCCGATCCTCCTGGCGCGCTCTCGCCCGCCCTGCTCAGCGGCGTAGGGCAGGGTGGCGGGGAAGATGCGGCCCGTGGGCCAGGCACGCCAGCGTTCGGCGATCTCGCGCTGTGCCGCCGCGTGCAGCTCGGCCGTGCTCGGCCCGCGGGTCAGCTCTGTGCCCGCCGCGCTGCCGGCCACCCCGGCGGCCACCGCGCAGATCAGCGTCAACGCGGAGGCCGCCACCAGGGTGGGCCAGGGGCGTGCGGAATCCACGGCGAGCGCCCCTTTGAGACCGTCAGTAGCTGGGCAGGCTCGGGTCGACCGTCTTGACCCAGCTCAGCACGCCACCGCCGACGTGGACGGCGTCGGAGAAACCGGCGTCCTTGACGACCGCCAGCGCCTCGGCCGAGCGCGCGCCCGACTTGCAGTGCAGCACGATCTTCTTGTCCTGCGGCAGCTTCTCCAGGGCCGAGCCGTTGAGGAAGTCGCCCTTGGGGATCAGCGTGGCGCCGGGGATGGAGACGATCTCGAACTCGTTGGGCTCGCGGACGTCGACGACGTAGATGTTCTCGCCGCGGTCCATCATGCCCTTGAGCTCGAGCGCCGTGATCGTGGAGCCGCTGGCGGCCTCGGCGGCCTCGTCGGAGATCGCACCGCAGAACGCCTCGTAGTCGTCGAGCAGCTGCGTGACCGTCGGGTTTTTCCCGCACAGCACGCACTCGGGGTCTTTGCGGACCTTGACGTCGCGGTATTTCATCTCCAGGGCGTCATAGATCATCAGCCGCCCGACCAGCGGCTCGCCGATGCCGGTCAGCAGCTTGATGGCCTCGTTGACCTGGATGGAGCCGATCGACGCGCACAGCACGCCGAGCACGCCGCCCTCGGCGCACGACGGCACCATGCCGGGAGGCGGGGGCTCAGGGTAGAGGCAGCGGTAGCACGGCCCGTGCTCGGCCCAGAACACGCTCGCCTGTCCGTCGAAGCGGTAGATCGACCCCCAGACGTACGGCTTGCCGAGCAGCACCGCGGCGTCGTTCACCATGTAGCGCGTGGCGAAGTTGTCGGTGCCGTCGACGATGAGGTCGTAGCCGGAGAAGATCTCCATGACGTTTTCCGTGGTCAGCGCCGTGTTGTGGATCACGACGTCGACCAGCGGGTTGATCTCACGGACCGACGCGGCGGCGCTCTCGGCCTTCGGCCTGCCCACGTCGGACTGGCCGTGGATGACCTGGCGCTGCAGGTTGGACTCATCGACCACGTCGAAGTCGATGATGCCGAGGGTGCCGACGCCGGCCGCCGCGAGATAGAGCAGCGCGGGCGAGCCCAGGCCCCCGGCGCCCACACACAGCACCTTGGCGTTCTTCAGCCGCTTCTGCCCCGCCATGCCCACATCGGGAATGATCAGGTGACGCGAGTAGCGGCGCACTTCGTCGACGGTCAGCTCTGCGGCCGGCTCGACCAGCGGTGGCAACGACACTTTCTACGCTCCCGTTTGCAGGGGGACTCATCTCACCTTGAAACCTAGCTGGCGAGTCGGGCATTCCCCAATCGAGTCTCACCGATCAGACGGCGTGCCTCCGCCGCCACGACCTGCGGTGTCTCCATCATCGCCACGTGCCCGGCCGTGGGCAGCAACACCAGCCTCACCTTCCGGAACGTACGGTACGCCTTCGCGGCCATGGCCGGGCGGACCAGACGGTCGTGCCGCCCGTGCACGATCAGGGTCGGCGCCTCGACCTTCGCCGCCTGGCGCCAGAGGTTGTCCTCGCCGAAGCGGAAGTATTCGGCGACGATGCCCCGGGCGGACGCGACCACGGCCTCCCCGGCGTGCGGGAGGTCGTCACGCCTGCGCTGCTCGTCGACGGCGTCGCGCAGGCGTTCGGGATGGACGGCGTCCGCGTTGGCGTAGACCATGGCGAGCGAGGCGCTGACCCGCTGCTCCACCGGAAGCAGCCGCATCGTGTTCGCCGCCCACTCGCCCAGTTTGGGCAGCGCGGCGGCGGCCACGCGGACGGGGCCGTACCTCGGGAGCAGGTCGGGCAGTGCGGGCGAGATGAGGGTGAGCGAGCGGACCAGGTCGGGACGGCAGGCGGCGACCCTGACGGAGACCGCGCCGCCGAGCGAGTTGCCGAACAGATGCGCCGGGCCCGTCCGCTCCAGCAGGCCGATCACGGCCTTGGCGTGGCCCGCGACGGTGTAGTCGCCGTCGGCGGGGACCGGCGAGTAACCCGCGCCGGGCAGGTCCAGGGCGTGACAGGTGACCTCGTCCTTGAGCTCGTCCATGAGATCGGTCCAGTTGGTCGCCGAACCCGCCAGCCCGTGCACGAAGACGGCCTGTTCCGTCGGGCCCTCCCTGACCGCGTGCGCGTGCGCCGCGCCCGGTCCCTCGCCATGGGGCGGCCTGGCGGTGGAGGAACCGGCCCAGGTCTCGCCTGGGGCCGGCTGGGTGGATCGGACGTGCACCGAGCCGATCATGCGTCCCGGCCAGTGCGGGACCGGCTCCGCGGTCATCATCGAACCTCCTTCGTCGCGCTCGGACGTCTCTTCCCCTTTCCTCAACGATAACCACGCCCTCCGGCGCGGCCGGAGGTGTGACGGGCGGGCTTGCGGGGCCACGCCGATTCGGACATATCGGCATATATCGCTTCATAGATATCTAAGGGATCTCATGACAGCCCAAGACTGCGGCAAAAGCCGGCGTTTGCCGTTTATGACAGGCCGACTCGGAAAGCATCAGACCAGCGACACCTAACGTAATCGCCGAAGCACGTAGCGTTAATGGCGGGATCGACGAAGGCGCGGCGCCGCCGCTCCCATTCGAGCATGCCCGCCGGCGCGCGATTTTGTGCCTCCGGCAGGTCGCGCCATTCCATCGTGTCGGCGAATACGTACGCCAGAAATCAGATCAGGATATTGCGCTCGGCGCGGCCAGGAAGTTCGGACGCCGGGGCGGGCAGTATCCGCCATTCCGTGCTGCGGCCCTCTGGGTGGCGGCACAATCGGACATATCATGCCATTTCACTGCATAGACGTTTAAGCCGAGCAATAAGATTGTTAATGCACAGCAAAATAGGGTGATTCCTGTTTGCCCGCCCACAGCCCCGGAAATGACTTTCCACGGATGACTCTTCAGCAGCCGTCCAAGACCTGTTTTCAGGTAACCCGAAAACGTCGAGAACGGGGCAACCGATCCTTTAGGGGGAAAACGCAATGCCCAAGCTCAAGAGTGTTATCGCAGGCCTCGCCCTTAGCACGGCGATGACCGGCGGCGTGGTCGGCCTGGGCGCGACCAGCGCCGAGGCCAACACCCCGGTCCGCACCGGCCCGTCCGTCGTCACTGGGGACGACGGCGGCTGGGGCTGGGGCTGGGGACACCGGCGTCACCACCGCCAAAGCTGCAAGCGTCACGGCCACCACCACCACGGTGGCTGGGGCTGGGGACACCGCCGTCACCACCGCGGGAACATCTGCGTCGTCATCCGCAATGACAACCGCAACGAGAACGGTGAGCGCCGCCACCACCACAACCGTGGCTGGTGACATGCCCGTGAAATGATGGCGCAGGAATGAGCACCCGTTATCCGTGAATGGCCGTCGTGCACAGCGACGTGAACACGACCGGCGAATGTCGGGCTCATTTCTCCTCATCTTGCACGGCACTCCCGGTGAGGGCTCCACTGGCATCGGCCAGGGGGCCCTCGCTGCATGTGTACGGGCATATAGCGACGACGGCGACCCCCACAAAGCCATGCAGTTCTCTACTATCCGGCAAAACTGGACAATTCCGGTTAGATGGTCATTGAGTCGGATATATGTAGACCACGGATGAATCGCTAGCGAGGCATCCGATCCCGTTTCCCACCGATCCTCGCGATCGCAGGAAATGGGAGAACGGGGCAATCGATCCTTTAGGGGGAAAACGCAATGCCCAAGCTCAAAAGTGTTATCGCAGGCCTCGCCGTCAGCACGGCGCTGACTGGTGGCGTGGTCGCCGCGGGCGCGACCACGACCGCTGCCAGTGCCGCCACCCAGGTCAGCGCGGGCACGTCCGTCCTGGCGGGCGGTCACTGCCACAAGCGCCGCTGCGGTTGGGGCTGGGGCCGCTGGGGCAAGTGGCGCCGGCACCACCACCACGGCCACGGCCGCATCCGGATCGTCATCATCAACCGGAACCACAACCACAACCGCTTCGACCACGACCGGTTCAGGTGATCGGGCTCACGCCATAGCCTGAGCCCGGTGGCGCGCTCCCTGTGCCACCCCCGGAGTCCGCCGAGGCGATGAACTCCGGTTCACCACAGAGTGCCCGCATTCGCGGCGACCGACGTCCTCCTTCCCGGAGTTTCGACGTCCACCCAGCGGATGCGGGCACTTCGCGTTCCTCGTACCGAACTCCGTGGATCCTCCTCTTCGCCGGCGACGAGCACGCACCACCGAACCGGAGCCCGCACGAGGCGTCGGTTTCCTGGCAGGAGGCGTGGGACGGACAACGGCATGCGCCCGGGGCGCCTTGCCACACGGATGCGCGGGCGTGCCGACCGCCACACGGGCGGGCGGGCGCGCGGGCGAGGCCATGGACACGCAGGCGGACCGACGGGTGCACCGGTGCACGGACGAGCAGGCCGACGCACCGGCGGACGGGCGCACCAGCGGGTCGAGCACGCCCGCGTGCTCCGGCACCATGCCCCCACTGGAGCCTGGCCGACGCCCCGCCGACCGTGCCATGCCGGTCGCGCGGCCGGCATGCCGCCTGCTCACGCGCCCGCCGCTGGAGGTTGCGGCGGTGGAGGTGTTGACGGGCGGTGGGAGGACGGCGGTGTCAGCGGCACGATCACGGGTCGAGCAGGCGCGGTGGATGAGGGTGGGTGGCGGGAAAGTGGCCCGGGTGTTGGTGGCGGGAAGGCGGCCCGGTGGGGTGGCGGCA